>JACRGQ010000013.1 GCA_016217735.1 Nitrospinota bacterium | reverse complement strand
GCGGGAAAACCGAAAAAAGTGGCCCTTATCGCCGTCATGCGGAAACTGCTGCACATCGCCTACGGCATACTTAAAAACAAAACCGCCTTTAACCCGAAATTGCACATGAAAACCGCTTGACGTGCAAGACCGTATCTACCGTGAGAAAGACGGCGAGTTAAATCCGGTGTCCCCGGGATCCCATAATTCAATCAAACATCTTCTAAGAAAAGGTACAAATTCGACTGCTCGCAATGCAAATTGAACCTTTCGCAGTATTTTTTTACTGACTTGACATGCCATGCTGGAGCTCTTGGATCAATGACGACCTTTTCTACAAATTCCTCAACAGGGTTAATGGGTTCGTACAAATATGGAGACTTTGAATCCATAAGGCGAACAATTGACCTAACCTCTTGTTCATGTTCAAAAGGCTTTCGCTTATGGAGAAATGAGGTGATATCACTATTTCGTGAAAGAACATGTTCTTTCCCATATACAATTTTCCCTAAGCTGCCCTCTTGATGAATCATAGGTCTTTCATTTATGTCTTTATCAGACATTTTGATATTAATGTCATATTGAGTGTGTGCATCAAGTTTAGAAGCTGTAGTTTGTATTTTTACTCCAAGCCTATCACGTGAATATATCCTCCACATCGCATCGGATTCACCTAGCAATGACCACGATGAAGCAAATCGATCATTTTTGATTTTAGACATGTAGCCTACTGGACTAGAAATGATCTGGCCGCCTTGAGAAATAATTCTTTTCTCTTCTTGGCGAAGTGCTTTTTTTAGATTTACAACATCATTGCCTTCAAAGGGATCATCCCACAATGAAATTCTCGTGAAATAAAGCAATTGATGCTCGACCATGAAAAGAAATTGGCTAAAGTTCATATATCGATGAAGTTTAGCTGTCGCCTCGATATTGTATGGAGTATCTTTAATGATTCTAGTCATTGAAGGTAACGACCTTTGTTCATGGTTCGCCGGTCGATTTTTCAACAATGGCGATTTCCTCTTCGGTGAGGCCGTAGAGGTCATAGACCAGCTTGTCGATCTGCCGGTCGGCCGCATCGATTTGCCGCCCCAACACATCTCGCTCGTGAGGGGTTTTAGTTAAATGGCTCTTTGTTAGGAGAGTAATGAATAGTTTTGCTGAAGATGCTATTTTCCCTTGAAGTAATTTGTTGTTGCCGAATTCAAGGATGGGCAGTTTTGCGACGTTAGTTTTCTTAACTTCCGCCAATGCTTCCCCGGCCTCTGGATTCAACGATTGGTAATACCAATTCAGCAGTTTGGAGTTAATTGTTCCTAAATAATATAGAGTGCTCTCTGGCGAATGGCTATGCGGTACCAGCACATGCATATTATTCAAGCAAAGGTATTTCTGATCATCAAGTGCCGCAACAAGACTGTCGCCCGTTTGCCGAATCACTATTTTATATGGGGCGTCAAAATTTATTGCAGGTCGTGGTTCTGCCAGCCACTTCCCGAATTTTAGATACCGCTTCTCTAACGGTTTAATACTATAACGATTTATATCTGCACCCCGAAGCAATGGTCGATATGAAAGCGTTAGCTGTTTATTGCTATCGAAAGGCCTTTCTTTTACAGTTTTTTCTGATTGAGGTGGAGTGCCTTTTCCTGCCTGGTATGGCTTAATCCCTACATTTATTGTGAAAAAATTACTAATTGGCTTGGCTTGCGAAACGCACTTCTTGGCTAAAGCCTCTTCTTTCTTAGTTAGAAATATGTTTATAGGTTGACCTTCTAGGGCAACCCATTTTCTTTGATCATGAATTATCCTCGAAGGTCGTTTTTTTGCTTCACCCGCCAAGTCTTCTCTCAAATGAAAAACCAAAGCCTCAGCTCTGTTTTGCTCTACATATGGTTTTTCCAATAAAATGATTTCTGTGTCTACTGTTACTTTGGGGAATACCTTGAACTTAAAATGTACTATTTCACGTATTGAAACGCTACTTAAAATAAATTTTCGGATTTCAGTCAACATTAAATTTGTAGCCCATGTATTCGGGATAATCATGCCTAGGGATCCATCGTGTGACAGTAGGCTTGCAATGGCACGCTCTAGAAATAATAGATAGCTATCAAGTTGATACGATTGATGCGCGTACTTATTTATTACATAGGTTTTGACTTCTGAATTAATTGAGGCACCATATGGCGGGTTACCGATGATTGCGCTGAAACCACCGGCTTTGCCGTTGAAGATGGAAGGGAAGGCCGCTTTCCAGTCGAAGGGGTTAATCGAGTAGCGTTCATCTTCCGCCATCAGCGCAAGTTTCCCCTCAAAGTAATCCGCGCCTATCAGCGAGTTGCCGCATTTGATGTTGTTGCCGAGGTCGGGGAGGGCGCGCTCGTGAAAGAGCTTCATGTTTGTTCGCAAGCTCTCTTCGGTTTCCTGTTCCAGCACCTTTAGCAGCAGCGACAGCTTGGTGGTTTCCACCGCCTGCGGGTCTATATCCACCCCGTAAATGTTGTTCAGCAGTATCCGCTTGCGCTCCTGAATGGCGAGCCGCCATTCGCCGCTGGCCGCTTTGTAGAGTTCCTTCTTGTATTTTTCCGGCCCGCCGCTTACATAAAAATCGCGGTGCCAATCCAACAGGTATTGATATGCCCCCAGCAGGAATGAGCCGGAACCGCAGGCTGGATCGCATATCTTTATGGCGGATGCTTTTTTCGGCGTGCTCGCCTCCAGCAGTTTTCCCACGGTGTTTTGCACGATGTAATCGACGATGAAGGTGGGGGTGTAAAAAACGCCGCCCGCTTTTTTTACCTCCGGCTTATCCTCCACCTTTGCCTGATGCCCGGCGGTGAGGCGGATGACCTTGCCGAGGAACTGCTCATAGACCTGCCCCAGGATGTCCGCCGGGAGCACGGCGAAGACGTACGGGCTAGCGGGGTAATAGAGCGAGGCGAGGATATCCCTCAAAACCTTGTCGTCTATTTTCAGTGCGGTGGAAAGCTCGTCCGGCGATTCGCGCCCTTTTTCCTTTTTGAAGTGGAACAGGCCGGAGTTGTACTTGTCGTCCGCCTCGTAAAAAATATGCATCAGCCGGTTGTAAATTCCATCGCCGTTGCCGGCGGCCATCAGCCTGCCGTATGTCTCTATCCCCCGGTCTTCGCAGATGCGGAGGAAGATGATACGGTCGATGCTGTTTTGCACGGCGAAGTTCAGCTCGCGTTGCGAGATGTTTGCGTTCCGCAGGGCGATGTTCTTCGCCAGCACGTCGCGCCAGTTCTCGATCTCGGCGAGGAAGGCGTCGTCCACCTCCGCCGTCCCTTTTTTCTTTTTGGTCGATTCGGCGAAGCGGTCGAAGGAGCCTTTCAGTATCGCCTCTTTCGAGAAGATGCCCGCTATCTCGTCCCACTTTTCCTCGTACTCGGTGTACCTGAAATACATCACGCGGGCGGTAGAGGCCTTGTCGTTCTTGTCCGGCTTTATGCGGCAATCGTACACGGCGAACTCTTCAAAATCGGTGAGGACGGAGAGCGGCAGCTTGGCCGACCACGCATAGCGGCGTATCTGGTAGGCGGGGTCGATTTCCTCTTTGATGAGCACGGAAGGCTTTTTTGCTTCGAGGAAGAACTTGCGCTGACCGCCGATGCGGAAGGCATAGTCGGGGGCTTTGGTGGCATCGCCGATCTTTATGGCGTCTTCGTGGATAACGTCCTTGTAGGCTTCGGCGTTTCCTTCCGCATTGTCCATGTCCCACCCGAGTTCCTTGAACATCGGATCGATGAATTCCTGGCGGACCTGGGCTTCGTTGTATTTGCCGGATTTGTACTGCTCGATATTCTGGTGAAACCGCTCGACCAGTTCCCGTATTTTCGGTGGACACCCCGCCATGCAGCCCCCTTTTTATGATAGTGAGTAGTTTAGGCGGAAGCCGACATGAAATCAATTATTGCTTCCTGCTTACCGGATCAGGTCGGCCCGGCGGGCCGATTGTACCCTTAAAGGGTATTTCCGCGGCGGATTGAAAAAATGTTTCCGCCGCTCCCGTGCGACTGAAGCCGCGCCTGCCGCGAGGGTCGGCGCTGGCGCGCCGATGTACCCATTAAAATGGGTACCCACCGGGCGGGAAAAAATGGGGGGAATGATTGTCCCCGATGGGGGGCAATGGCAGACAGTGGCCTGTAGGCCATCTCCAGAGCGGATGAAATATTTCCATTCCGCAGTGTGATGACGCGGTGGCGCGAAGGACATTTCGGGGATGGCCGAACGCTGATACCTAACGATGAAGGAACCAAGTCACGCGGCGAAGGTTACCACTTCCAATTCCGCTTCTTGGCCCGCCTTCCGCAAAATGCTTTCCACCTTTTGCATGGCGTGGTCTTCAATCAAATATTCATGGCAACCGCCGCATTGAAGAACTGGCAAGGCTTTAATAATGACAATGGCGCGCTCGCTCACCTTAAACGGCAAATCGGTTTTCATGGCGTACATATCCGCCCCGCAAAGATGGCATTTCATCATCCTTTTCTCCTTTTTAAATCTTCACCCCATTGCTCCGCGTTGGGGTGATAGGCGGTAATTACCCGCACGTTTTCATTATACACATCCACCCCGAATAGCACATGAAAAACGCTTTTTCCATGCCGTCCCAAGACAAGATAGCTGGGATAATATTTATCCTGTGGATATTCCTCGATGATCTCATAGCTCCCAATTGAATCAATCAGCATCTCACGCGAAATAAAACGCAGTCCATTTCATCCGCATGTTTACATGATATGTCCAGAGCATATTCCCCTCTGCGACACAACGCTTGATAAATTGGAGAGGTTCCTTTGGCAAGCGTCCTTCGGTCATTTCAATATATTACCTTAAAGCCAGCCTCCATCACCGGGAATTGAAAAACGGGGAGAATGATTGTCCCCGATGGGGGGCAATGGCAGACAAGATTGCCTACCCTGCCAGGAGAGGGGAATAAAGAGAGTTTGGATAGTGTGACTGGATTCCCGCCTGCGCGGGGATGACAGCGAGGGATGATACGGGGGAGGGTCGGCCCGAGGGCCGATGTACAGGCTGAGAGCCTGTACCCACCCGATCCATGCAAGGGTGAGCGGGCATCCGCCATCCCGCAATGCTATAAAGCAAGACCCCAACCCCCGTCCCGCTTGCCACTAAACGCCCGCGGCGGCTATAGTTGCTCGATGACGACAGTGCAATGCGCCGTGGCGCGCGTTTTCACCAATAAGGGAAAGAACGGCAATCTTCTGGGCGTGGTGACCGGCATAGCCGGCCTCACCGATGGGCAGATGCAGCGGATCGCCCGCACGCTCGGCTATTCCGAAACATCCTTCGTCTTCTTCGACACGCGCAAGGGGGATTACCGGGTACGCTTCTTCACCCCCGAAAAAGAGATACCCTTCGCCGGGCATCCGACCATCGGCACACTCTTCACCCTGCGCGAACTGGGACTGGTGAAAAAGAAGAAAAACTATGTGCAGGTGATCGGCCCCCGCCGCATACCGCTTGAGGTTCTGCCGAACGGCGCGATCTGGATGGACCAGGGAAAACCCTCCTTCTCCCCCGCCTGCACACGGAATCTCGCCGCCAGGCTTGTCGGCGCGAAAGAAAGCGACGTGATAGACGACCCGATGGCCGTCAGCACCGGCATACCTGTTTTAGTCATACCGCTGGCCTCGCGGCGCGCCCTTGGCGCCGCCCGCATACTCGATCCGGTCTACCAAAGCGTTTTTAAAAAGTACCGCACGCCCTGCATCATGCCGTTCGCCGTTGACAAGGGCCAGGTCTATTCCCGTTCGTTCGTCCCCGGCTTTGGCATAGCTGAAGACCCCGCCACCGGCGGCGCCACCGGCCCGCTCGCCGCCTATATCGCGCATCGCGGCATGATCGCCCACAATGAAACAAAACTGGAATTTACCGTGTTGCAGGGAGGCCGCGCGAAATCGGAACTCCTTGCATCCGTATCCCTCACCCGCGGTAAAGTGAAAAGCGCCGCCGTCGGCGGATATTGTGCGATGGAGCGGCCCCGGCGAATCGAAGTCCCTTTCACGCCACCAAGAGGGTGATGTCGATGTTCGGATACAGCGCCGACAGATATTTTACAAGGCGGTCCACCGTGAATTCATCGTATGCATAATTCACAATCTTGCTGACAAGGGCTTCGTCAATATCCAGTTTTTTAGCCAACTGTTTTTGGGTCAGCCCCTTTCGATTCTTATATTTCACGAACTCCGCGCAAAGGCCGTGCTTGAGCCGTTCGACGGGGCCGGCGTTTTCGGGCAGGGGCTTTGCGGCGGGCCCCTTGGAAAGCCGCTCCCTTACTTCAGCCAGTTCTTTTTTGCCGGGGAATTTTTGCGTTTTCTTCACCATTTCCTCCTTGCCACACGAAAGGCATTCACCACGCCAAGAAAATCATCCGCGACGCATAAAAGCAGGATGAGCCGGTGCGGTTTATCATCATGGTACACAGGCTCGACCCGAAAATATTGGAATGCCCCATGCGTTTCCTCGATCGGGAAGTTCTGCCCGTTCAACTGCCCCACCATTTCCATGATCGTCCTGTCGTTCAGATAAGCATGTTTTTCCCTGTAATGCTGGTCGATGATTACCCGATCAATCTGTTTCTCGTTAATGACCAGTTTTAAGGGGTATTCCGGCCTTTTCATTCCAAGCGCATTGTGCCATTAGTTGACATATTTGTCAACGTAAAAATCGCGGGCATCGCACCGCAATAAGAGGGCGTGGGAGCCGCCGGGAAATGGTAATATCACCCCCGATGGCACCCTATATCACCGCCGTGATCGTGGCCGCCGCGGCGCTGGCGGCGCGCCTCCCCTTTCTGCGTTTTCCGATGGACGAGGATTTCGCCTTCTACGCCTACCGGGCGCGTTTCGCCGCCGAGGGGATACGGTGGAAAAAAGACGTCTTCCTCATCTATCCGGCGTGGAAGATGCCGCTGCTGGACGCCATCTACGGCAATCCGGCGAACGGCGTTACGCGCATCCGCATTTTCCTTTCACTGATGCACGCCGCCACCTCGCTGGCGGTCTGCTTCATCACCGCGAAGCTCACCGGCGTGCTCTTCGCCGGAGCGGTGGCCGGCATCCTCTACGCGCTCTTCGCCACGGCCCCTTCCCTCACGCCGAACACGGTGAACATGGAGCAGCTCTACCTCCCCTTCCTCCTCATCGGGATGTACCTGCTGATGCGGCGGGAATTCGCGCTGGCAGGCCTCTTCTTCGGGCTGGCGGCCATACCCAAGATAGCGGCGGGGCTGTACATACCGCTGATGGCGCTGGCGGCGTGGTGGCAATTCAATCTTGAGGCGGCGCTCTGGTTCGCGGCGGCGGGGGCCATCGCCGGCTTCGGCTCGCGCGCGCTGGACAGGCAGCTCGGCTACCTCGACGCCGAGGCGAAACGGCAATACGCCACCCGCTACGCCGTGGCGGTGCGGCTGGGCGCACTGAAGCGGCGCTACGGCGACATCGCGGCGGACATCAAAACCGTCCTGCGCGAAACGATGCCGGCGTGGCTGATCGGCCTTCCGGCGCTGGCCTTCCTGCCGCTGCATCCGCAGGCGGCGCTGCTGGCGGCCTTTTTGTCCACAACGCTCCTCATGACTTTGTTCCAGCAGGGCTACTCGCGCTACCACTACCTGCCGTTCGTGGCGGTCATGGCCTGCGCCACCGGCTTCGGCCTCGTCAACGCCGGGATATTTTTTCCCGGCGCGGTATCGCTCATCATCATCGCCGCGCTGCTGCAATTCGACCGGATGAAGGCGTTCTACCTGAAACCGCTGGCCCCCTCCACGCTGGCGCAATACGACAAATACGACCAGTACCTCTACATCCCCCGGCTGGGGCGCGCGCTGGGGAGGCTGATACGGATGCGCGGCGAGCGGGGACGGATGTTCGTGTGGGGGAACTACACGCAGATCTACCACCACGCCGGCCTGCCCGCCGCCGACGCGTACATCCACTACGCCGTGGGGCCGTGGGACGATGAACGCCTGGCCGGATATTACGACACGGTCATCGGCGGCCTTCTGCATCACAAGCCGCTCTATCTGGTAAAAACGTTCCCCAACCTCGACATGGAATTGCTGGAAGAAATGACCGGCCTGAAATACCGGCTCATCACCACCGCCTTCGCCCGCTTTCCGGTCTACCGGCTTGAAAGCTCGCGTACGCCGGAGGCCGATCCGCTGGCGTTGCCGTGGGAAACAAAGCTGCGGCACTTTGAAAAGCTGACGGCGGGGGAGAACATGCCGGGGGTGGACAAAACCGACATGGAAGCCGGAGCAACCCGCCGCGCCATTAAAGAATGCCGCAAGGCGATCCGAATTAACAGTGGCGATACGCAGGCGCTGCACTGCCTCGACACGCTGTACGATGCGGCGGCGATGGCGGCGGAGGGACGCGCGTATTTTGAAAAACTGCTGGCGCGGAACCGGCGGACGCGCCATGTGCGGCTGATACTGGCGCGCCGCGCGATGGCCGAAGGGAATATGGAAAAAGCCTCGGACCTCATCGCCGAGGAGGCGGCCGCCTTCAGCCCCAGCCGCGACACGGAATTTATGAAAGCCTGCTGGTACGAACAAAAGGGGGAATACGCCTATGCCGGGGAAATATTCTGGAAACTGGTTGAGCGCGAGCCGGAGAACCCCGAGTTCGCCCTGCATCTGGCGGTGAATATGGAAAAAGCGGGGGAAGCGGAGAACGCCCGCACCGTCTACAATGAAACGTGGGCTTTGGCCCGCCACGCGGGACAGGGCTGGATACGGCTGAAGGCCGCCGAGGGGCTGGCGCGGCTGGATAACGCGCCGCTATCGCGCCTGCTGGCGGAACGGCTGCCCGATGCGGGCGGGGACGAGACGATCCGCTATGCGCTGGCCTCCGCCTACGACCGTGAAGGGGAAAAAGAAAAAGCCGAAGGGCTTTTCCGCGAACTGGCGCATACCGCGCGGGTGGCCGCCGTGCGCGGCGGGGCGCTGTACCGGCTGGCGCTGGCGACATGGGGGGAAGAGCGCAAGCGGCTGCTGGCCGAGTGCCTGACATACGTGCCGGATCACCGCGCGGCCAAAAAACTTTTGGAAGAAATGTAAATGACGCGCAAAGGAAAAAAGATCGCCGTCTTCGCCACCGAGCCGGTGACCGGCAACATCGGCGGCCTGGGCATACGCCAGCTTGAGGCGGCGCGCCTGCTGCACCGGCGCGGATTCGCCGTGCGGCTCATCACCCCCTACCCCGTCACCGCGCACAACGAACCGTTCACGGTGGAACACCGCCACATATTCCGCGACCCGTCGCTGGCCGATGAACCGCTCGGCTGGGCCGACGCCGTATACGCCAGCCAGCCCTCCCCCGTCTTCGCGCAGAAGTGCGCCGCGCGCGGCGTGCCGGTGGTGGTGGACCTGCTGGCGCTCCTCTACTTCGAGGAACTGGAGCACTTCCCCGTCCAGAAGATGAACGCCGCGCAACAGGCCGAGCACTTCGCGGGGCGCATTTCGCGCATCACCTCGCAAATGGAGATGGGCGATTTCTTCCTCTGCGCCAGCGAGCGCGAGCGCGATTACTACCTCGGCATCCTGACGCAGCTCGGCAAACTGCGGCCCGACCTCTATCACAAAGACCCGCTCTTCGAATCAGTGATCGGCGTGGCCCCTTTCGGCATCCCCTCGCGTGAGCCGAAGCGCGGCACGGATATGTTCCGGGGAAAAATCCCCGGCGTGGGAAAAAAAGATTTCATCATCGTGTGGGGCGGGTCGCTCTGGAACTGGTACGACTGCCTCACGCCGGTGAAAGCGATGAAACGGCTTTTGAAAACCTGCCCGCGCGCGAAGCTGGTATTCGCCGGGCACAAGCACCCCGCCACCAGCAAGCCGACCGAGGCGTACGCCGAAGTGATGCGCTACGTCACGCGCGAAAAGCTGCTGGGCAAGAATGTTTTCTTCCACGCCGATTGGGTGCCCTATGAAGAGCACGAGCACTACCTAACCGAAGCCGACGCCGGCATCGCCACGTTCCGCGATCACATCGAGAACCGCTTCTCATTCCGCATCCGGGTGGCGGACTACCTCTGGGGCAACCTGCCGGTGCTCACCAATCCCGGCAACACATTAAGCGGCTTTATCGAGGACAACAAACTGGGGCATATCTTCCCGTTCGGCGACGACAAAGCGCTGGCCCAGCGTATCGCCCACATGGCCTCGCACCCGGCGGAAAACAAGGCGATGCGAAAACGGATCAAAGAAGCAAAAAAGGCGTTCCATTGGGAACGAGCATTAAAACCGCTGCTCGATTTTTGCAAAAATCCGGTGAAGAGGCCGTCGATATTCAGCGACGCGCTGCCGCACCTCTCCTTCTACGAACTGAACCGCGCCGCGCCGAAGAGGATACTCTTCCTCCGCAGTTCGCCGATGGAGCACGCCGCCGACGGTTTCTCCGCCCTGCGCCGACTCTATCCCGACGCCGCCATCGACATCGTTTTGCAGCCGGGGGTGGATGCCGCCCCCTTCAACGGCGCGGCAAACGTAATCCGGCTGGGGCAAAACGGCTTTGCCGATGCCGACGCGCAAAAGATAAAAGATGTATACGATCTGCTGGTCTGCTGCTTCAATACCAACGACCTTCTTTTTTACAAGAACGTCACCGCCTTCGCCGCCCGCGCGAACGCCAAAGCGTTCTGGGCCTTCAACGTCGACTACCGCTTCGTCGATATCAAAGGCCTTTGCCGGGTACCATAGGATTTATCCTGTGGTTGTTTCCGCAGGAAACAAGAAACCTTGACCCTTGTGGGCCAACAACAGGTTGCGGTCTTTCGACCATTTCCGCCGCAGATTGAATTGCCAATCCTGCGGCTCCTTAAACCTGTTGTACCCGGGCGCGAGTCGGCAAGAACGCCATAGCGGCGATCTTCCGCAAAAATCCGTCAAAGGAATAAAACACGGTTTCAAGTAAGGTTTTTGCCTCTTGATGCCGAAAAAGCTATATTGAGGCAACCTTGAAACAGAAAAAAATCATTATCGCCAACCCGCCGGGGAAATTTCCGGGCAACCGCTATCCCTGCCCCTTTCCCAGCCGGTGGACCTCCATTTTCCATAACTACCCGGTTTTCATCTTCTTCCCGTACCAACTCGCCTACCTCAGCAGCCTGCTCAAGCGCGATTTTCCGCAACACGCCATCAAGATGATCGACGGCACATGGCTGCGCTTCACCGCCGAGGAGTACATCCGCTGGCTGGAGTGGCAGAAGCCGGACGTGGTGATATTCGAGACCGACACCGTCACTTACCACGAGACGATGAAAGTGGCCCGCGCGATCAAGCAGAAATTCGGCGCCACCATCATCATGACCGGGCAGTACTCCACCGTCTTCCCGGCGCAGGTGCTGGCCGACGGTTGCGATTACGCCTGCGTGGGCGAGTACGAAGAGACGGTGCGCGACATCCTGCGCGGCGGCGATCCCAAAACCATACCGGGCCTCCATCCCAACGGGTACCGCAAGGTGCTGGACATCGATTCCCTCCCCGACCCGGAAGACGACGACATCCGCCGCATCGATTACGCATACCCCGGCGGCTGCCGCTGGACCAAGTACACATCCATCGAGATACACGGCAGCCGCGGCTGCCCCTATAGCTGCGATTTCTGCGTGGCGGGAACCGTCTACTACGAGAAACCGAACTGGCGGCCCCGCAGTCCCGCGCGCATCATCAACGAAATAACCACGCTGCGCCGCAAGTACCCGTCCATCGAGGGGGTGTTCTTCGACGAGGAGACGCACATCGTAAAGAAGAGCGCGGCGCTGGAACTGTGCGACGCCATCATCCAAAGCGGCAACAGCGATCTGCACTACGAGGCGATGGCGAACCACCAGCGGCTGGACGAAGAGATTCTGGAAAAGCTGAAAAAGGCCGGCTACTACAAGCTGCGCATCGGCATCGAGACCATCGACCCCGCCACCAGCGAAAGCATCGGCCGCAAAACGAAGGCCGACCGCCTGCAGGAGATTTTGCGCGAGGCGAAGAAGCTGGACATCGAGATGTACGGCACGTTCATCATCGGCGCGTCCGGCAGCACCCGCGCGGGGGACGTGGCGACCATCGAATACGGCGCGAAGCTGCTGGAGCAGGGGCTTCTATCCAGTTGGCAGGCATCCATCGCCGTGCCGCACCCCGGCACCCCGTTCCACGAAAAAGCGAAAGAGCACGGCTGGCTCACCACCGACGACCCGGAAGAGTTCAACGGCATCAACGGCTCGGTGCTCTCGTACCCCAATTACTCCGCCGAGGAGATAAAGGGGACCGTCGAGATCATGTGGAAGCGCTTCGAGAAGGCCACGCACGGCAAGGCGGCGGTCGCCACCCGCTGCATCGCGGCGGAAAAAACGTGGCTGCCGCCCGGACAGCGGGACGAAGTGCGCAAAAAACTGCAACACCTCACCGCCCTCTTTAACACCGGCGATAACGAAGCGACGCTGGCAATGGCGGACGGCATCATAAACGCCCACCCGCAGGTGCTGCGCGCGCGCCACGTCGTCGCCTCCGTTCACGAGCGGCTCGGCTTTTTCGAGAAAGCGCGCGAGATATTCCAGTACATCGTTGCCACCGCCGCCGATTACGACGACGCCATACAGCACGGCGCGGCGGCGCACTTCCACCTCGGCTGGATGGCGTATCAGGACGGCGATACCGCCACGGCCCGCCGCCACTTTGAACACTGCATGCACCTCAACCCCAACCACCTGATGGCGCGGCGATTTTACTGGATACTGCTCGACCAGGGCGCGACGCTGGACATCGAATCGGCGTTCTGGGACAAGTTTGAAAAAGATTTCTCCGGCAACGGCGCGGTGACCGCCCCGTGGGTCGACCTGCAACATGCCACCAAAGTGGCGCAATTGAACGACTTTTGGGCCGACCCGAAGGTGGAAGCCGTCTTGCGCGGTGCCGAAAAACAGCGGCTGATAGACGCCGTGGCGAAGCCGGAGGTGGAAACCGTGCTGGAGATCGGCTGCGGTGCGGGGTGGCTGGCCCTTGAACTGGCGCGGCGCGGCAAGAAAGTGACCGGCATCGACGTGAGCCGCGACCGGATAGAGACCGCGAAACAATACGCCGCCAAAAACGGCGTGAAGATCGAATACCTGCAAGGGGACGCGCTAAAATTTTTGGAAGAAAGCGGGCGCACCTTCGACCGCATCGTGGCGTGGGATTCGCTCCACCACATCGCCGACCTCGCGCGCCTGATGCGCGCCGTGAAAAAAGCGCTGAATCCGGGCGGACGGCTGGTCGCCTTCGACCACGGGGGGGGCAACACGAAAGAGCACGGTGAATTGGCGAATTCGTTCCTCGGCACCGCGCGGCTGGTCCACCTGCCGCGCAACGCAAATGGAAACGGAAACGGCCCGCACCTTGACGAAGCGCTCTCCCCCTACGAAGACGTGGGGAGCTTTCTGCTGGAAGAGACCATCCGCCGCCACATGGATGTGGTGGCGCACAGCTCGCACATCGCCTTCACCGGCCTTGTCGCCGCCGCCATCGACTTCTCCAAAGCGGATATCGCGCTGCTGGCCGACCTGAAAAAAACGGAAGAAGCGATGATCGCCCAAAAACTCACGCGCGGCGAATACATCTACATCGAGGCCGAAACCCGGTAGCGATGAAGCGGGCGGTGGTTTTCTGCACGGCCCCCGCCGCGCAAACGCGGGCGGCCGCCGATGCGGCGCTCGCCGGATTTTCCAAAGAACATATCTGGTTTGCCGGGCCTGACGCTTCGCCGTTCGCCGCCGAAAAAAACTACATAAGCTGGGGGAACGGCCCCTTCTCCATTCAAAGCGGGGCGAACATATGGAACGCCGTACGCGCCATCGATGCGGCAACCATCGTGCTGCCGCTCAACAACCCGGACGGCGAAGGGTACGGCCTTCTCCGGCTTTTTGTCCGCTGGATATTCGACGGCGAAATTATTGAACACCTGCCGGACGGCACGTTGCGGACGCTGGAACGCGGCGCATTTTCGCTTTTGCTCAGCCCGGAGGAACGGTGGCACGCGGCGGTCATCGCGCTGCTCGGCGTTGCGCGCCCCTTCCTCGGCTTCACCGGCGATAAGGTGCCGCGCCCCGTTTTTCCCGGCACGTTGGACTACCGGACGATCAGGGATGATTCCGCCGGCGGCGTGGTCGGCGTATCCGTCGTCATCCGCAGCTACAACGAAGAATCCCATATCGGCAAAACGCTGGAGATGGTCTTTTCCCAAATCGGTTTTTCCGGCGAGGTGATCGTCATCGATTCCGAATCGACCGACGCCACGCGGGAGATCGCGCTGCGCCACCCGGTGCGCCTCTTCAGCGTGGGCAAACGCGCGTTCAGTTATGGCGCGGCGCTGAACCTCGGCGCGCGGCTGGCGCGCGGGCGCATCGTCGTGAACCTCAGCGCCCACGCCGTCCCGGCGCACCGCGAGTGGCTGACCGCGCTCACCGCTCCGCTCGCGGATGACACGGTGGCGGGCGTTTACGGGCGCGAACTCCCGATAGAAGGGTGGAACGGACACTTCGAGGCCAAGATTTTAAGCGACGCCTTCGGCCCAAAGCCGATGCGGAGCCGGGACAATCCCTTCTTCAGCAACGCCAACGCCGCAATGCCGCGCAAGCTGGTACTTGATCTGCCGTTCGACGAACACGTCGGCTGGGGGGAAGACGGACTTTGGGCGCGCGAGATGCAACGGCGCGGCCTTGCCATCGCTTACCGGCCCGATGCGGCGGTCCACCATTCGCACAACACGTCGATGTTCGACAACTTTGCCCGCTGCCTGAAGCACCACCGCACGCTTTTTTCCACTTATCTAAGAGGGAAGGAATGCGAAGTCTGCCGCGCCTTTTACAAGAAACTTCCCGGACGCGCCGCGTCGTTCCGCCGCTTCCTCGCCGAACAGCGCGGAATGGCCCCGCTGAAAGCGATACTGTACGCGCCGTACTGCGAATATGTAAACTGGCTGGGCTGCGATGAAGCGGCGCGCGAGGCAGAGGACAAATCTTGAGATACGATCACCCCGCATACGGCGACTGGGAGAAACGGGTCATCGCCCCCCAAAGCGGGCCGACGCACCTGACGATCCTTTCCACCGGCAGGTGCAACCTCGCCTGCTTCATGTGCGGCCACTCGCTGGTGGACGGCTTGCCGGTGACCATCGACCCTAATGCCATCGACCGGTGGCTGGAAAAAGCGCAGCGCGTGTTCCTGGCCGGGGGCGAACCGCTCTGGATGGGCGAAAACGCCAACCCCGAAGCGGCCCAAATATTCGACGCGCTCATCAAGCACCACACGCACCTCAAGATAAACGCCTACACCAACGGCACGCTGATGAACGGGGCTATGGCGAAGCTGGCGCTGGAGCGGTTCGAGAGCATCCACTTCTCCATCGATACCGTCGATCCCGCCATCTACGAAAAAATCCGGGGCAAGCCGCTGCTGCCGACGGTGCTGGAGAACGTGGAACGCCTCGCCCGGATGAAACGCGAACGCGGCCTCGGCAAAGACGATGCGCCCCGCATCAACTTCAACACCATCCTGATGAACGCCACCGTGCGCGGCCTTCCCGCCGTGGCGGAAAAACTGGCGGCGGTGGGCGGCCACAAGCAGTGCATCGTAAAGCTCAACAACGTGCTCGGCTTCGATTACCAGCAGGTGCTGGAACAGGAGATGGCGGCGAAGGAGGGGCAAACAACGCCCAGCGACATCACCGAAGTGGAAAAAATCGTCCGCTCGTTTCAGGGTGAAATGGCGCTGGAGGTCTTTGATGCCAACAAATTCGGCGCGGCTGAACTGGCGGGCATCCGCGCCGCGCTGGAAAAGATTTACGCCGAACACGGCATTGAGGTGGAGGATCAGGCCTGCTTCCTGGAGACCGCCGCGCGAAAGGTTGCGCCAACCGACGCGGAAGCGGTTTGCCCCGCGCCGTGGGTGACGGGAGACATTCACGAAAACGGCAACGTGCTCTGCTGCTGCGCCAACTCCACCATATTGGGCAACGTGCGGGAGCAATCTTTCGACGAAATCTGGAACGGCCCGGCGGCGCAAGATTTGCGCGCATCGTTCATACGGGGCGAAATGAAAGGATGCATCCAAAGCGGCTGTCCATCGCTGCACGAATACTTCACCGTGCGGCCGGACGCATATGCGGGCGACATGCTGGCCACGCTTAAGCGCACCTTCACGCAGCCGGATAAAATAACCTCCATCCTGCTGTTCCGTTCCGCCCCCGATTATCAAAGCCATCTCGCCGCCCGCACGCTGGCGAAATATTTTCCGCATGCGGCCATCACCGTCGTTACCAACGGGGCGGGGGCGGAGGCCGTGCGGCGGTGGGGGCTGCCCGTCGAGGTGGCGGTCTATCCCGGCGCGCACTTCGAGCCGGAAGCTTTTGCCCGCTGGTGGAGCGGCGGAAAACATCACCACCTCGCCGTGGCGCTGTATAACAACAACGAGCGGCGCGGCTATGAACGGGTGGAGCTTATCCTCGCCTCGCTCGATGCGGGCTACCGCGTCGGCGTCCGCCCCGACGGCCGCTTCCTGAAGTTTTGACCACGAAGGCCGCGAATAACACGAATATAAAGTTACAGAAGAAGGGGATAAAAATACATTTTCCTTTTAAACCGCTCTTTTTTCTTTATTCGTGTCTTTTGTGTTCTTCGTGGTTAAATCTTTTCCCGAAGTTCCCGCCTTGCCCCGCGCGGGGAATAACTCTAAACTAAAGCCATATGAAACGGGTATCGTTGCGGCACAGCGACCGCAAAAAAATGGACAAGGCGCAAGAGGTGCTGGAGGGGACTATCGTCCACCGCCGCCCCTTCAACGTGGAGGACGGCATCTGGCATTTCGTGGTGGTGGGGCCGCACGCCAACGGCATGAGTTCCGTGCGCACCGGCACCGCCGAGCAGGCGCGCATCCAGGCCGCGCCGATATACATCGCCACGCTGGGCGGCCCGCACATCCCCGACGCCGACGGCATACCGATAGAGGAATTTGCAAGCGGCGATCTGCCGGCGGAACTGGCGGGGCTCAAGATTTTCCATCTCAGCCCGCTGCGGCCCCTTTCCATCACCGCCCGGCGGCAAGGCCCGCCGATGAACGAAGCGGTGGCCGAGGCGATGGAACGCTACAAGGGAAACGAAACCGCCATCATCGAAACGCCGGACGAGGCGTACTGGGCGCTTTCCGTTTTGAAATACCTCGATGAAAGCGACCTCTTCTTCCCCGACCCGGTGTTGAGCCGCTTCTACTCCCGCCTCGGCCACGGCGCCGGGCAGATGCCGCACTAGCAGGATGCCAGCTAGGTGGTAAAAAACCAGTTATGCCTGTCATTCTGAGCGTAGCGAAGAATCCCGTTCCGGAAAGAGATCCTTCGCCTGCGGCTCAGGATGACATGGGGCCGATAGTTCTGCCCGATAACGCGCGCATCCTTGTCATCCGTCCCGACCGCATCGGCGACGTGATCCTATCCACCCCGGTGCTGGTGTCGCTGCGCATGGAAAAACCGGGCTGGAAAATCGCCATGCTGGTGCGGCCGACGGTCGCGCCGCTATTGGAGGGGCACCCCGCCATCGACGAACTGCTCACGCTGGATACCGACGAGAAGCCGTCGTGGAATAACACCGCGCCGCTGGCTGGCATCCTGCGCCTCAAAAAATTCGACGCGGCGCTGCACCTGTACTCCGATTTTTGGGTATCGCTCGCCGTGTGGCGCGCGGGGGTGCCGGTGCGCATCGGCCCCGCCAGCAAGCTGGCGCGCATCTTTTACAACACCGCCATCCCCCAGCGCCGCAGCCGGGGGGAGAGGCACGAAGCGGATTACAATCTCGATCTCCTCGCGCCGCTCGGCGTTCCGCCGCTGCGGAGAAGCATGCTTCCCGTTACGCCGGACGCCATCGGCGCGGCGGCGGCGTTGCTCGATCCGTCACGGAAAAACATCGGCGTATTCCCCGGCATGGGGGGAAGCGCGCGCAACTGGAAGCCGGAGCAGTACGCCCGGCTGATCGACATCCTGGGCGCCGAGGGAAACAACGTCATCCTTATGGGAGGCGCGGCGGATGCCGGAATCGTCGACGCGGTGGCGGCGGCCTGCGCCACAACGCCAAAACGGTTTGCGGGGGCGCACCTCAAGGAACTGGCCGCTTTCATACACAGGCTCGACGTTTTCGTCGCCCCCAGCACCGGGCCGTTGCACATCGCCGGGGCTGTCGGCACTCCCGCCGTTGGGATATACTGCCCTATCCGGGTTTGCCTGCCGCGGCGGTGGGGCCCGATAGGAACGCGCGACGCCGCCCTGCGCCCCGACGTGCCAATGTGCGACGTGTGCGTTAAAGAACAATGCCCGTATTGGGATTGCATGGACCGGCTGACCGCCGACGAAGCGGCCGCCGCCGTGAAAGAGAGATTATGACGGCTGAAAACACGATGCGCGACTACCGGCGGCTGTTGCGCTACCTCCGCCCGTACATGGGATCGTTCGTGCTGGCGGCCATCGGCATGGCGGTGATCTCTTCCACCGCGGGGGGCGCGGCGTTCCTCATCCAGCCGCTGATGGACGACATCTTCATCAAGAAGGACCGCAACCTGCTGATGCTGCTGCCGGCCGCCATCGTCGGCATCTACCTGCTGCGCGGCATCGGGCGGTATTACGCCAGCATGCTGATGCAGAAGATCGGCCAGATGACGGTGCGCGACATACGCAACGATCTGTACGGCCACATGCAGGGGCTTTCCCTCTCCTTCTACCACCGGCACACCACCGGCAAGCTGGTCTCGCGCATCGTGAACGACGTGAACGTGATACAGGACACCATCTCCATCGTGGTGTACGATCTCTTCCGCGAAAGTTTCACCGCCGCCGCGCTGCTGGGGGTGCTGGTCTACCGCGACCCGAAGCTTTCGCTGTTCGTGCTGGTCACCTTTCCCTTCGCCGCGCTGCTGATCGGCAAGCTGGGGCGGAAACTCCGCGCCATCAGCCGCAACACGCAGGAGCGGATGGCCGACCTCACCTCGCTGATGCACGAGGCGTTTTCCGGCGTGCGGGTGGTGAAGGCCTTCGGCATGGAACGGTACGAGGTGACGCGGTTCAAGGAGCACAACGAGGGCTTTTTCCGCACCATGCTCAAGACGATAAAGATAAACGAGCTTTCCTCGCCGCTGCTGGAGTTTCTCGGCGCGTTCGGCGTGGGGGCCATCATCTGGTACGGCGGCATGCAGGTGATCGACGGGCACAGCACCGTGGGGAACTTCTTCTCCTTCCTCACCGCGATGTTCATGGTCTTCGCGCCCATAAACAAGCTGAGCCGGGTGTACAACAAAATCCAGCAGGCGATGGGGGCCGCCTCCCGCGTGTTTGAAATCCTCGATACGCCCTCCGAGATCGCCGATGCGCCGGACGCGAAGCCGATAGCCCCGGTGGCGCGCGAAGTACGGTTCGAAAACGTTTCATTCGCCTACCACAACGAACCGGTGCTGCGCCGGGTGGAACTCGCCGTTCCCGCCGGGGCCGTCCTCGCCATCGTCGGCACCAGCGGCGCGGGAAAATCGACGCTGGTCGACCTCATCCCCCGCTTTTACGACCCGGTGGAAGGGCGGATTCTGTTCGACGGGGCCGACATCCGCCACGCCACGCTGGCCTCGCTGCGCGGACAGATCGGCATCGTCACGCAGGAGGTGTTCCTTTTTAACGACACGGTGCGCAACAACATCGCCTACGGCCACAGCGATATTCCGCGTGAACGGATAGAGGCCGCCGCCCGCGCCGCCTACGCGCACGATTTCATCATGGAAATGCCGATGGGGTACGATACCGTCATCGGCGAGCGCGGCGCGCGCCTTTCCGGCGGCCAGCGCCAGCGGATATCCATCGCCCGCGCCCTGCTGAAAAACCCGGCCATCCTCATTTTGGACGAAGCCACCTCCGCGCTGGACACCAAATCGGAAATCGAAGTGCAGAAGGCGCTTAACAACCTGATACAGAACCGCACCACCTTCGTCATCGCCCACCGCCTCTCCACCATCAAGAACGCCCGCACCATCATCGTGCTGGACAAGGGAAGCATCGTGGAACAGGGAACGCACGACGAACTGCTGAACGCGGGGGGGGCTTACAAGCGGGTTTACGAAATGCAGTTCACCCGCCACGGCGGCGCGCCCGCCGCGGATGGGGGAACAGCTGAGCAATCGGTCAAGCGGGAATGAAGGACAAAAACGGGAACTTGACACGTTCTATCTCGAAGCATAGTATTTTCATCATGAAGCGCCGCTAAACATCCAAGAGGTTTTAAAAATGAAATCGCATAAAGTAATCCTTGTTCTGTTTTTATTGCCATTTTTCGCCGCCTGTCATGCGGTCTCCATCGGCCCGGGCGAAAACGCGGTGCTGACGGACCGCCCCTATTTCTTCGGCCATGGCGGCGTACGCCCGGAACCGGTGGGAACCGGCCTCACCTGGGCATGGTGGAGCACCGACGCCACGCTGGTTGATGTCAAGCCGGTGCAGTACGACGAACTGTTCAGCGATATGATGTCAAAGGATAACGTGCCGGTTCACTTCAACGTCTACATCAAGACCCAGATCCGCAACGCGCCGCAACTGGTGGAAAAGTTCGGCGACAACTGGTACAGCATGAACGTGAAGGAGCCGTTCCGCACGGTCGTCCGCAATCTCTGCAAGAAATACGACATGAACCAGCTGGTCTCTTCCACCGAAGCGAACGAGGCGATGGCGCTGGAGGCGAAAAAGGAAATTATCGCCATCGTCACCGCCAGCCAAATCCCGGTGGATGTGATGTCGGTGACGGTGGGACGCATTATCCCGACCGACGAAGTGATGACCGCGATCACCGCCACGGCGACCCAGCAGCAGCTTCAAAACACCGAGCGGCAACGGGCGCTGGCGCAGGAGATACGGAAGGCCGCCGAGATCAAGCGCGCGGAGGCGGACAACGCCTACCGGATGGCGATGGGGCTTTCACCCGATCTCTTTGTGCAGCTTGAAGGGGTAAAAGCGTTTTCCGGCGCGGTGGAAAATTGCTCCAAGTCGGCCAACTGCACATTGATGATCGTGCCGCCCAACGTGGGAACGAACCTCCGCGCGGGGAAATAGCCCAATGGCGCATCGGTGCGGTTCCCCGTCTGCTATACTCGCCGCATGGACGAAAAGGAAATCATCGAGGGGCTGAAGCCGGTCTGCCTGTGCAAGGGAATCAAGAAAAAAGTCTTCATGAAACACCTCGCCGCCGGTATCCACACGCTGGCGGGGCTGCGTAAAGCGACCGGCGCGGGAAGCGGCAGCTGCGGCGGCAAGCGCTGCACCCCGCGCATACTCGGCCTTATCGAAGAAACGGCGGAGAAGGGGCATCACGCCCCGCCCCCGCATAAACATACAAGGTAGCCAAAGATCGATTCGGCTTTTTTCCCGGTAGGACACGCGTTCCTGCGTGTCATCGGCCCGTTAAGGCCGACTTTTTAAAAATGCTTGCCCCCTCCGGGGGCAATGGCCGACAAGAATGTCGACCCTACCGAGAGCAAGCAACCACAGAGGGCCGAGTTCACCTCAAAAAAACTATTTGAGGGCGGCCATTTCCTCTTCCACCATCGCCATGAGCCGCCCCAGCATGTCGAGCGAGAAATCGAACTTCACCCCCGCCGCCGCGAACAGTTCCTTCGGCCCCTTGCCGCCGCCGAGCGCCAGCGCCTTCAGGTAGGCGTCCACCGCTTTTCGCGGGTCCTTTTTGTACTCGCGGTAAATCTGCAACGCGCCAAGCTGCGCGATGGCATATTCAATGTAGTAGAACGGCACCTCAAAGATGTGAAGCTGCCGGTGCCACGCGAACTTGCGGATGTTGGGATCAAGGCCGCTCCAGTCCACCCCCGTCTCGAACCGTTTGGAAATCTCCAGCCATTTCGCGGCGCGTTCCTCGCGGGTGTGCGCGGGGTTCGTATAAATCCAGTGCTGGAAGGCGTCCACCGTGGCGACCCACGGAAAAATATCCGCCGTCCGCTCAAGCTGCTCGTACATGGCGCGTTTGGCGGCGGCGGGATCATCGTAGAACACCGTCACATGGCCGTTGCCCAAAAGCTCCTGCGTCATGCTGGCGACTTCGGAAAACTCCATCGCGGCATGGCGGTACCAGATCAGCGGATCGCGGCGGCTTTGCAACGTGTGGAAGGCGTGCCCCCCCTCGTGCAGCAGGGTGGTCACATCACCGTGAACGCCCGCCGCGTTGGTGAAGATGAACGGTATGCGCCGCTCCTCGAACGTCGTCTGGTAGCCACCGGGAGCCTTCCCGTCGCGGCTGTCGAGGTCCATCGTCTCGCCGATGGCGTTGAACATCGCCCCCAGGCGTCCGTCGATTTTGTCGAACATTTGGCCGACGCCCCGTTGCAGGTGCGACACCTCCTTGAACGGCTCCAGCGGCGGCCTTCCCAGCGGATCGACGGCGGTATCCCAGGGCCGCGGCGAATCGAGCTTCATCTCGGCCTTGCGTTTTTCCATGATGCGGCGCGCCACCGGCACGGCCGATTTTTCTATTGCGTCGTGGAAGCGGAGGCAATCGTCCGGGGTGTAATCGCGCAGCTTCGCCTTGAATGAGTAGGCGCGGTAATCGGCCAGGCCCAGATTCAGGGCGTATTCGTGGCGCGTTTTCACCATCTCGTCGAAAAGGACGTCCAGTTTTTCGGCGTCCTCCAGCCGCCGGGCGGCGGTGGCACGCCAGGCGCTTTCACGCACCGCGCGGTCGGTTTTGAGCTGGTAGCGGCTCATCTGCGGCATCGTCCGCTTTTCGCCGTCGAACTCCACGCTCCACGAGCCGGTGATGGACTGGTACTGCTGCGACATCTCCGCAAGCTTCACGTCGAGCGGAATGTTCTTTTCGATGAACAGCTCGATGCTGACGCCGATCATGAGCGTCAGCCGTCCGTAGCGGGAAGTATCAAGTTTTACGCGGTGCGGCGAACCGTAGAACTTTTTATTGAGCGCGTCGCTCCATTCGGTCAGCTTCGGCTGTATCTCGCGCACGAACTGGAGATACGCGTCCGTCTTGGCCTTGTCCTTCGTGTCGCAGGTCATGGCGACGTAGCGGAGATTGGAGTCCTCCCCCAGCGCCGCCTCCAGTTCGGAGTAATCCTCCAGCCAATCCTGCAGTTCGCCGGCGGAATGCAGCGGGCGCTCCAGCAGGTGATCCACCCACGGCTTGATGGCGTCCGTGCCGGTGACGGCGAATTCGGGCGGGAGGAATTTTCGTGTAAACGGTTTTAACAGTTCTTCTCTTGTGTAATTCATGGGATTGTATTTACCCTTTCCCGCGCGATAAGGCAAGGCCGCTTTTGCCGGATGCCCGCTCTTTTTTGATGAACGCGCCCAGCCGCCGCAGCCCCTCGCGGATGTCTTTCACGCCGGTGGCGTAGCTGAAGCGCAGGTGCCCCTCCCCCAGGCGGCCGAAATCGGCGCCGGGAGTGACCGCCACCCCCGCCTCGTCCAAAATCCTGAACGCCAGCCGCTTTGAATCGCCATCCAAAAACGCGCAGGAGGTAAGCACATAAAACGCCCCCTGCGGCTCGGCCTTCACCGGAAAGCCGATGCCGCGCAGCCCCTCCACCATCACCGTGCGGCGTTTGGCGTACTCCTTCCGCATCCTCTCGGCATCCTTCAAGCCGTAACGCAACGCCGCCAGCGCCGCCTCCTGCGATATCGCGCCGGGCGAAATCTGAAAATTCTGCTGCACCTTCTGGATCGCGCGGATGTATTCCGGCGGGGCGATGACGTAACCGATGCGCCAGCCGGTCATGGCCCACCGTTTGGAAAAACCGCCGATGACGAACGCGTTATCGGTAAATTCCAGTATCGAGCGGTCGCGCCCCACATACGACAGGCCGTGATACACCTCGTCCGACACAATGGTGACGCCGAGCTGGGCTATCCGCCGCAGTTCCACCGGCGGCAGCACCACGCCGGTCGGGTTGCCCGGCGAATTGATGAGCGCCGCCTTTGTTTTTTTCGTCAGCGCCTTTTTTATTTTCGCGGCGGTCAGCTTGAATCCTTCCTTCTCGAACAGCGGGACAAAGACCGGCCTGCCGTCGAGGAACGATACATAGTTTGGGTAGCAGGCGTAATGCGGGTCGCCCATTATCACCTCGTCCCCTTTGTTGAGCAGCGCGGCGAAGGTGAGAAAGAGCGCGGCGGACGAACCGTTCGCCACCACCACCCGCTCCGTTTCCACCGACACGCCATACTGTTCTTTGTGGAAGCGGCAAATCTCCCCGCGCAATTCCATCGTGCCGAGCGACGGGGTGTACTTGGTCTTCCCCTCCTGTATGGCGCGAATGCCCGCGTCCGCCGCCACTTTGGGAGTCTCGAAGTCCGGCTCGCCCAGCTCGAAGCGGATAATGCTCCGCCCGGAGCGTTGGAGTTCTTTCGCGTGCTCCGCCACGTCCATCGCCATGAACGACGTGATGCCGCGCGATTTTCTGGAGGCTTCGGAATGGGGAATTTTCATCTGAGGTTAATCAAGTTTGCCGAAGTGGTAGGCCACAACGGCGGCGGCGGCGATGGCGGCCGTCTCGGCGCGCAGTATCAGCGGTCCCAGTCCCGCCGAAATAAAGCCGAGTTCCTTGAGGAACGCCACCTCGTCTTCGGCGAAGCCCGACTGGGGGCCGATAAGCACCAGCACGCTTTTTGGATTTTTCGCGGCGGCCAACGCCTCTTTCAGCGGGCGGCTTTTTTCCTCTTCCCACAGGACGATGCGGAGATCGGCCTCCGGCATCTCGTCCAGTTGCACCGGCTCCGCCACCGGCATCAATGAGCTCCGCCCGCACTGTTTGCCCGCCTCGTGCGCTATTTTGCGGAGCCGTTCCAGCTTGGCGGGAGAAATATCCACCCCCATCGAATAGCGGGTGACCACCGGCAGAAACCAGGTACAGCCTAGCTCCACCGCTTTTTGCACCGCTATCTCCAACACGGCCGCCTTGTTCAGCGACATTGCCAGAACCACTTCGGGAAGCCGTTTTTTTTCCTCTGGCAGTTCCTCGCGGGCGATGAGCGATACTTCGCCGCGCGTTATCGCCGTGATCTCGGCCCAAAAACTTTTGCAATCGTCATCGCAAACCTTCAGCCGGTCGCCGGGACGGTAACGCAAAACGTCGTGAATATGCTTTGCATCCGCGCCGGTGATGGCGAATTGCGCGCCAACGCCGAGGGTTCCCGCGACGGGCCAGATTCTCATCGCGGACGGACGTTAAACATGGAGTTCGGGAAAAAATAATTCCTCCCCTTTCCAAGGGGAGGTGCAGGAGGGGTTGCAGAACCTCCCCTGTATCCCCTCCTTGCGAAGGAGGGGAAGGAAATGAAAACCGGAAACATTGTCATTTCCATTCCATGACATCCAACCGGCACCGTCGATCCATCCCGCGGTTAGTGCGGGCCGTTGCCATTGCCGTTGCCGGCGCCGCCCATGTCGCCATGCTTGTACGCGCAGAGGGCGCTGCACATGGTGCAGACGGAATCGTCTTCCGGCTTGCTGCTGGCGCGGTAGGCCGCCGCCTTCGGCGGATAGATGGAGCCTTTTACCTGGTAATCCCAATCGAACGTCTTGCGGGCGCGGGCCATCTTGTTATCCCAATCCATCGCCCCCTTGATCCCCTTGCAGATGTCGGCGGCGTGCCCGGCGATGCGGGCGGCGATCACCCCTTCCCGGATGTCGTCGACGGACGGCAGGCGGAGGTGCTCGGCGGGGGTCACCACGCAGAGGAAATCGGCCCCCGCGCGGGCGGCAATCGCCCCGCCGATGGCGGCGGTGATGTGATCGTAGCCGGGGGCCACGTCGGTGACCAGCGGCCCCAGCACATAGAACGGGGTATTGTGCGTAAGCCGCTTCATCAGGATGATGTTGGCCTCTATCTGGTCCAGCGGCATATGGCCCGGCCCTTCGATCATCACCTGCACCCCGGCGCGGCGCGCCCTGTCGGCCAACTCGCCCAGGATGATGGTCTCCTGCACCTGCGCGCGGTCGGTGGCGTCGGCCAGGCAGCCGGGACGCAGCCCGTCGCCCAGCGACAGCGTCATGTCGTGCGCGCGGGCGATCTCCAGCAGGCGGTCATACTGCTCGTAAAGCGGATTTTCCTGTTTGGTGTAGCGTATCCATTTGGCGTGCAACGCGCCGCCGCGGCTGACGATATCGAGCAGCCGCCCTTCGTTCTCGATCCGCTTCACCACCTCTTTGGTCACGCCGCAGTGGACGGTGATGAAATCCACCCCGTCCTTCGCGTGCTGCTCGACGGTTTTGAAAATGTCCTCCGCGTTTATTTCGGCCAGCGTTTTTTCGCCGGCGATGTTTTCACAGGCTGCCTGGTAGATCGGCACGGTGCCGACCATCACGGAGGAATTTTTGATGATCTCGCGGCGGATGGCGTGGATGTCGCCGCCGGTGGAGAGATCCATCACCGCGTCGGCCCCCGCCTCGATGGCGGCGCGGAGCTTTTCCAGTTCCTCCGCCACATGCATCTCGTCGGCGCTGGTACCGAGGTTGGCGTTGGTCTTGACGCGCATTTTTTGACCGATGCCCTTGGCGTGGAAGGCGCGGGCGTTGTTTTGGGGGATAACCGCCACGCCGTCTTTCACAAGCTGGCGCACCTCTTCCGGATGCAGCCCCTCGTCGGCGGCCACCTGCTCCATCTGCGGGGTGATCTGTCCGTTATTTGCATATATCAATTGGGTGGACATCTGATTTCCTTTCCGTAGTGCTCTCTCATCCAAAGCGTCGGCGCAAAAAACGCGGAACCCGTTTTATCGTGATAAAGCGGGTGCAAACGCCCCGCGCCATTTTTTTATGATACACCACCTTGCGGCGGCGCGCCACGCACCGGGGTACATTGCCAAAATCGGCGAAAAGGCGCATCGTGAAGATATATCAAAGGAGCATGCCATGAAAACACGAACCGTGGATAAAGTGATACGGGGAAAGCGGGTGACCGACGGGGCGGGAGTGCAACTGGTGCGCAGCCTCGGCACGGAGGGACTGGAGCAGCTCGACCCGTTCCTCATGCTGGACGAATTCCGCAGCGACACTCCCGGCGACTACATCGCCGGTTTTCCCGATCACCCGCACCGGGGATTCGAAACCGTTACCTATATGCTGGCGGGGCTGATGGAGCACGCCGACAACCACGGCAACCGGGGCGTTCTGCGCGGGGGCGGCGGCGTGCAGTGGATGACCGCCGGGCGCGGCATCATCCATTCCGAAATGCCCAAACAGAAAGACGGCCTCATCTGGGGATTCCAACTCTGGGTAAACCTCCCCGCCGCGGATAAAATGATGCCGCCGCGTTACCAGAACATCGAGCCGGAGGATGTGCCGCTGGTGAAACGCGCCGACGGCGCGTTGGTGCGCGTGATCGCCGGCGAAGCGGACGGCGCAACGGGGCCGGTGCGGGGGGTGGTCACCGCGCCGCTCTATCTGGATGTAACGCTGCCGCCGGGCGGCGTTTACGAGCACGGGTTGCCGGACACTCACTCCGCGTTTGCCTATCTTTTTCAAGGAAGCGCGAAGATGGGCGGCACGGCCGTGCAACAGACGGCGCTGGCGGCGCTCGGCGACGACGGCGATGGGGTACGCATCACGGCGGGGCCGGAGGGTGCGCGTTTCCTGCTGCTGGCGGCGAAAAAGCTGAACGAGCCGGTGGCGCGGTACGGCCCCTTCGTGATGAACACACAGAAGGAATTGAAACAAGCGTTCGAGGACTACCGCTCCGGCAATTTTTAAAAACGCCGAAAACGGGGCCGCGCGGGGTATAGTGCCGCGGATGAACAGCGTGTTTTCCATTGAAATAGAGAAGCTTGCCTTCGGCGGCGCCGGCGTGGGCCGCCACGAGGGGAAGATTGTTTTTGTGACGGGCGCCTTTCCCGGCGATCGTGTGCTGGCCCGCGTGACGAAAGAACAGCCCCGCTTCATCGAAGCGTCGGTGGCAAAGGTGGAAAGCCCCTCGCCGCTGCGGCGCGCGCCCGTCTGCCCCTATGTGGACGATTGCGGCGGCTGCCCCTGGATGGCGCTCGGCTATGAAGCGCAGCTTGCCGCCAAGCAGTCCATCGTGGGGGAACAGTTCATGCACATCGCCAAACTGAAGGCCGACGTCTCCCCCTGCGCCCCGTCGCTGGCGGAACTCGGCTACCGCAGCCGGATAAAACTCCACTGCGGCATCGGCGGCGGCAGCCTGCTGCTCGGCTATCACCGGGCGCGGACAAACGACATCGTGAACATCAGCCGCTGCGCGGTGGCGAATGACGGCATCAACAAAGTGATCGGCGAGCTGCGCGTTTTTCTGGACGCGCATCACGCGGACGTTCCCGCCATCGAAGATATCGTCATAGAGACCGGCTACCCGGCCGCTCTCGCCCGGCTGCGGCTGGCGATGCGCAAAATGCCGGAGCATGCGTTCGCCGAGGCGATGCTGGATGCGATACCCGGCGCGGCGGGACTTTCCATCGCGTCGGGACACGACTTGGCGGTCTACGGCGAAGACATTCTTTCGGTCAATATCGGCGGCGGCATCGCGCTGGAATACGGCCCCACCGTTTTTTCGCAGGTGAATCCCGGCGGCAACCGGCTGTTGGTCGAGAAGGCCAAAAAACTGGCCGCCCCGGCAAAAGGGAAAACGGCGCTCGACCTCTACTGCGGCATGGGGAACCTCGCCTTCCCGCTGGCGGCCGCGGGACTGAAAGTAACCGGCGTGGAGCACTCCCGCTTCGCCGTGGAAGACGCCGAGAGGAACGCGGCGCGCCTGAATCTTCCGGCGGAGTTTATACCGGGGGACGCCGTCCGCAACGTTCAGCGGATGACGCGGGAAAAGCGGATGTTCGACACGGTGCTGCTCGACCCGCCCCGCGCCGGCGCGAAAGGGATAGGCCGGTGGCTGAAGCTGCTGGCGAAAGAACGGGTCGTCTATGTGTCGTGCGACCCGCCGTCGCTGGCGCGCGACGCTAAAGACATCTGCGAAAACGGATTTCAGCTGATCTCGGCCCAGCCGCTCGACATGTTCCCCAACACCTTCCATGTGGAGACCCTCGCCCTCTTCGAACGCCGGTAACCGTTCCACACGATGCCAATTCTGCAAATTGCGCTTATCAGCAAGCCATTGTATTACAAAGAAATAACGCCGAAGCCTAAAATTTAGCCCTGCAAATACAATCAATTGAACATTTCCCCGATTTCCCGGCTCTACTTGAATAATCGGGATACAGTGGATAAAATGAAATGATAAGAGTAACAACAGTCCGCATTTATGCGGGAAAGGAAAAATCATGGAAGTGAAAGAGCAGGTTGAAAAAGTCTTGGAATCGATACGCCCGGCGCTGAATGCCGATGGCGGCGATGTGGAACTGGTGGATGTACAGGAAGGCGTCGTTTCCGTCCGCTTGGTCGGCGCGTGCGGCGCGTGCCCTTCTTCCACCTACACGCTGAAGCTCGGCATTGAGCGGGCGCTCGTGGAAAAGGTCGCGGGAATCACATCCGTCGAGCAGGTGTTTTGAAATCCGCCCTTTTGCTGCTGCGTAAGCCGCGCCGCCTGCTGTTGGCGGCGCTGGCGGTGGCATTGGGATACGGGGCCTCGTTCACCTTCTATCCCCATGACCACTTCGACGCGGAGGCTTCGGCCAAGGAAAGTGCTCCGGCCCCGGATCTGACGCTCAACCGTTTAGGGGGCGGCAATGCGCGATTAAGCGACTACCGGGGAAAATGGGTGCTGCTGAATTTCTGGGCCACCTGGTGCTCCCCCTGCGTGGCGGAGATGCCCTCGATGGAGGAATTCTCGAAAAAATTCAAGGCGAAGAACATGGTGGTGCTGGCGGTGTCGGTGGACCGCGGCGGCCCCGACAAGGTGAAAAGATTCGTTAAACAATACGGACTCACCTTCGAGATATTCCACGATCCCGACAGCGATGCATCCAACAGGTACGGGGTCAGTTCGTTGCCGTCCACCTTCGTCATCAATCCCAAGGGGGAGATCGTTTCACAGGCGGATGGAATGCGGGAGTGGAACGATCCCGAAATCGTCGCCTATTTCGACGACTTGATGAAGCGCAAGAAATAGCCGGCGGCGGCGCCATGAAACGCTGCCGCATCGTCACTTCATGGCCCCTCGAAGGGGGATTCGGCAGCGGCACCTCGGCGGTGGCGAACGGCGTCATCGCCGCGTTGCGGCAACGCGGCGTTGGGGTGGAAACGCTCGATTTCACCGCATCCTCCGAAAACTATCTCCTCACGACTTTTCAGCGGCTGGCGTTCGGTTATCGCATCGGGGACGGCATGGGCCGCCGTGAGCGGATGCCGAACGTGGCATTCGACCAGGACGGATTTTTCTTTCCCCACAATGTGCCGTACGCCTGCATGCTGCAGGCGCTGTACGCCGATATCATCCGCTTCGAGCGCGGCTTGATCGGCGGGGCCGTGCGGCTTCTGGCGCGGATGGAGCGGCGCACCGCGGAAAAAGCGGCGGCGGTTTTCGTGTCGAGCGAGTACACCGCCCGCAAGGCGGCGGCGCTCTATGGCCTCCCCGCCGCGAAAATACGGGTGATGAACAACGGGCTTTTTCTGGACGATTGGCGCGCGTGGCTGAGCGCCGCGCCCCCCCGGACGGACGCGCGCCCCACCCTGCTCTGCGTGGCGCGCCTTTACCGGCGCAAAAGCGTTGACCGCCTCATCGCCGACGCTTGGCCGCTGGTGTTGAAAAAAGTCCCGGAGGCGCGGCTGATGGTGGCCGGTGATGGGCTGGAGTTCGAGCGGCTGTGCATGCTGGTGCGTGAGCGCGGGCTAACGCCGTCGGTTGAAATGTTGGGGCATATCCCCCCCGGCCCCGCGCTGGCTCCGCTATACCGCGCCGCCGATGTGTTCTGCCTGCCGAGCATGCAGGAGAATTTTGGGGTGGTGCTGTTGGAGGCGATGGCCGCGGGTCTTCCCATCGCCGCCTTCCGCGCCGGGGCGGTGCCGGAGGTATCGCGCGACGGGTCGGAGGCGCTGCTGGCGGAGGAGGACGATTTTCCCGCGCTGGCCGAACGTATCGCACATCTGCTGCAAAATGCCGGCGAGAGGCGGCGGCTCGGCGCGGCGGGGGTGGAGCGGGTGGAGCGGCATTACCGCTGGGAGCGGGTAATCGCGCCGCTGACGGAATGGCTCGACCGGGCGTAATCCCGGTCATCCTGAGCCGTAGGGGAAGTATCTCTTTCTTAATCTTTTCCCGGAAAGGGATTCTTCGCAATGCTCAGAATGACAAGAAGGGGGTAAAATAAGCGGCATGGGACCGCTTGACGGAAAAACGGCGCTGGTGACCGGCGCGGGGCGCGGCATAGGCCGGGCCGTGGCGCTGTTGCTGGCCAAAGAGGGGGCGCGGGTGATCGTCTGCGCGCGCTCGGAGAACGAGTTGAACGAAACCGCGCGGCTGATTGCCGATGCCGGCGGCGAAGCCGAAACGGTTGAATGCGACATGGCGGACGAAAAAGCGGTCATCGCCCTTTTCGCGCATATCCAAACCATGTATGGAACGCTCGATATTTTGGTGAACAACGCCGGGGTTTTTTCCGGCGCGTACGTCGAGGATGTTTCGATGGCGGAGTACCACCGCGTGATGCAGGTGAACGCCGCCGCTGTCTTCCTCTGCTGCCGCGAGGCGTTTGGGCTGATGAAGGCCAAGGGAGGCAGCATCGTCAGCGTATCGTCCCTTTCGGGTGTGCAGGGGGCGAAGAAGTTTCCGGGGTTCTCGGTCTACTGCGCGTCGAAGTTTGCCGTGATCGGCATCACCGAAGCCTTGGCGGAAGAAGGAAAACAATACGGCATCCGCGTGAACGCGGTGGCCCCCGGCGCGGTGGACACCGGCATGCTGCGCGACGCCTTCCCCGGCTTCGACGGCCCGAAGCTGAAACCGGAGCAGGTGGCCGACGCGATCCTCTTCCTCGCCGGCCCGCGCTCCTCCGCCGTCAACGGCATCACCTTGCAACTCCCCAGCGACCTCCAGAAAGGCTGATAACCCAACAAGTAAAACGTTGCCCCTACCCCCAAACACCACCCTCCCGACACGACAGCAACAGCCACATAGCCTTTCATGTATAATGTTTTGCCATGAATAGCAATAAAGATGGAAACTACCTTATAGATCGCCACAAACACATCCAATTTGAAGCGTGGATGATGAACGAGACCTTGTTGCTTCTTACAGACAGTTCCTTTGGGAAAAAGAGAAGTGGAAGTGATAGGGAAAGAGTTGAGTGGCAGGCCACATTGGACAGCTACATAGCCCATTGCCGATGCTTAGTTGAATTCTTCACCATGGACAAGAGGCATTTTGAAAATGACGTTTGGTTAGGCAAGTTTGATTTAAACTGGAAAATAGAAACACGATTTGGTGATTTTTACACAAATTCTAGTCAAAGGCTTGTCCACCTCACGGAATCGCGCTTTGAGGGAAATATTGACTGGCTCAAGAAATATTCTAAAATAACCCCAGTACTTAATAAACACCTTATTGAATTCTGTGACAAGGTGTGTGCAACGTATAACAATGAGGAAGCAAAACGGCTTTATGAAGATCTCAAAAAAGAGTTAACCACCTATTCAGAAAAAGCAAATTCACAACTTCACAACTTTAATGGTGTGGTTACAAGCACGGGCAAGGCCGATACTTCTTCATATATCAGGAAACTATAGCGGTAATGGGGGATTCCCAAGCGATTCCTTGAGGGCTGGCAAGTCATTCTTCACAGCCGCCCACACGACATCGGCATCCACCCCAAAATATCCGTGAACAAGGGTATTCCTCATGCCGATTATTTTGCGCCAGGGAACCGCGGAATATTTTTCTTTGCCGGCGTCGGAAATCTTGCTGGCCGCTTCGCCGATGATCTGAAGGTGGTAGACAACCCATGTTTGGATCAGTTCGTCTTCTTCAAATGCCGTTTTGCCGCCACAGGTATGCTTTTCGATCTTCTCTATCGCTTCCAGAATATCCAGAATGCGCTGGCGGTCATCCCTCATAGGGAAACGGCTTCTTTTGATACCCTGTCTTTTATCCGAGGGCGCATCCCTTTTTCGGTAACAACATCCACCTTCCTTCCCAACAGGTCTTGAAGGTCCATTTGCATGCCGCCGATGTCGAGAAGGCTGCGCCCATCTTCCATTTCGACAAGAAAATCGACATCGCTATCGGGCCGGTCTTCACCCCGCGCGACGGAACCAAATATACGGATTCTGCTCGCACCATACTCACGGGCAATGCGCAGGATTTCCCGCCGCTTCTCTTTGAGCAATGTTTCCATGGTCATTTTCTATATCCTCGCCTGAATTATTCTACCGCATACCGCTATATTGCCCAAATATCCGGCGAAATTCTTCCCTCTTCGTGCTATTCGTGTTATTCGTGGTTAAAAACGGAATGGCGTTTCGCGCGGCGCGCGGTTTCTGGTAGACTTCCCCGCATGACGGCCCCCGCAATTTCACTGGTAATGCCCACCTACAACGAGGCGAAGAACATCGCCGAACTGCTCCGCCGCGTGCACGGCAGCTTTGCCGGGAGCGGCGTGACCGTGGAGATGATCGTGGTGGACGACAACTCGCCGGACGGCACCGCCAAGACCGCCGAAGCTCTCAAAGAACGCTATCCCGGCCTCAAGGTGATATGCCGCACCACCGAGCGGGGGCTTGCCACCGCCGTGGTGCGCGGCTGGGAAGCGGCGGGCGGCGCGCATTTCGCCGTCATCGATTCCGACCTGCAGCATCCGCCCGACATCATCCGCCGCCTGTACGAAGCGGCGGTGCGGGAAAACGCCGACATGGCCATCGCCAGCCGCAAGGTGGAGGGGGGCGGCACCCAGGACTGGGCGTGGTACCGCGTGGTCATATCGAACGTGGCGAACATCATAGCCAAAATACTGCTCCCCAAAACGCTCTGGGGGATTCACGACACCACCACTGGCTGTTTCCTCTTCAAGGCGGACCGGGTAAACCTGAAAAAACTCTCGCCGACCGGCTTCAAGATTTTCCTCGAAGTGCTGGTGCGGGGGAAATTTACAAAAAGCATCGAGGTACCCTACGTCTTCAACCAGCGGACGGAGGGAAGCAGCAAAATGTCGCTGAAGCAGGATTTTCTCTTCATCTACCACCTGCTGCTGCTCGGAAGCGCCACGGGCGAGGTGATCGTTCCCGCCGGGCTGGCGGCTCTTTTAGGGTTGCTACTCCTCCGTCTGGTTTGATATTCTCTTATAGGGGCCGCAAGGCCCAATAATTGACTGTTTACAAATGCGTTTGCGCCGCCGGGGTATTTGCGGCGCAAACGGATAAAGTGAAACGTTTCATTAGAGTGCATCGGGGTAAAACGATTGGTGGCAGCCGTTCAGCCGTATGGTAAAGTAATCAACATCGGCGATATGGAAGAACAAAAAAAAGAGCAATGGGAAAGTTCCGTCCACGGGGATTACTCCAAGGTGGACGCGTTCATTCCGATTGAGGCGCGGGTGCTCCCGGCCGACGCGGAGGAACTTAAATCCCGCGTTTCCACCGACCTGCTCCAGGCGGAGTTCAAGGATTTGCCGGAACATGACGATAGATTACTTTCGGCGTGGCTGCGGATGCTCAACGCGAAACTTGACGCCATCCTCAGCCTGCTGGAAAAGGAACGGGAGGAGTTTTGCCACATGCCACACCTTTCGGTGGAATTGAGCGGCGGCGGCATCTGCCTTCCGTTTGCCGCGCCGGCCGCGCCGGGCGACAGGGTGGAGATGAAGATGATGCTCCCGGTTGCCCCGCCGGTGGCGCTCTACATTTACGGCAAGGCGGTAAAGGCGGAACAGGGGCGGCTGTGGGTGAACTTTTCCCCCATGGACGAGGAAATCCGGGATAGACTTATTCACTATGTATTTTTGCGCCAGCGTGAAATCTTCCGGGAACTCCGGGAAAACCGAAGGAGTGTCGAATAGATGTTTGCGGTAATCGGCGCCATCGTCGTTCTCGGATGTGTGCTGGGGGGGTATGCCCTCGAACACGGCAACTTCTCGGTTCTTTTGCAGCCGGCGGAACTGCTCATCATCGGCGGCGCGGCCCTCGGCGGCTTCATCATCCAGGCTCCGCCCAAGATCATCAAGCTGGTGTTCGCCGACATAAAGCGGATACTCAGCGGCAAAACCTACGGAAAGGCCGATTACCTGGAAGCGCTGAGCCTGATGAGCGAGATATTTTTCAAGATACGCCGCGAAGGGCTGATCTCCATCGAAGAAGACGTGGAAAAACCGAAAAACAGCCCCATCTTTAAAAAGTACAAGAAGTTCAGCGCCAATCACGGCTTTCTCGATTTCGTCACCGATACGCTCCGCACGGTGATGAGCACCTCCATCGCGGCCCACGATCTGGACGCGCTGCTGGACGCCGAACTGGAAGCCCACCACGAAGAGGCGCTCACCCCGTCGAAGGTTATCGGCAACGTGGCGGACGCGCTGCCCGGCCTCGGTATCGTGGCGGCGGTGCTCGGCGTCGTTATCACCATGGGCAAGATCGACGAGCCGCCCTCCGTGCTGGGACACCACGTTGGCGCGGCCCTGGTCGGCACCTTCCTCGGCGTGCTGCTCTGCTACGGCTACGTCGGGCCGATGTCCAAAAACCTCGAGGCGCTCGCCACCGAAGACCACCAATACCTGATGATGCTCAAAGTGATCCTCGTGGCGTTCGTCCGGGGCGAGGCGCCGCAGGTGGCCGTGGAATTCGGCCGCCGTGTCATCCCGCATCAGGTGCGTCCATCCTTCGCGGAAGTGGAAACCGCCATTTCAAAGGTTAAGAAATAATTAATGGCCGATCCGAAAAAAGACGGCAAACAGCCCATCATCATCAAAAAAGTGAAGAAGGGGCACGGAGGCGCCCACGGCGGATCGTGGAAAGTGGCGTACGCCGACTTCGTGACCGCCATGATGGCCTTCTTCCTGCTGCTTTGGCTGCTTGCCATGGTCTCGCCGGAAAAACGGATCGTTATGGCGGAGTACTTCAAGCAGTTCTCCGTCTTCAAGGAATCCGGCTCATCCTTCTTCGAGGGAACCAAAGGGATCGTGGCGCAACCCGGCGGCAACCAGCAAACGCCCCAAAACATGGATCTTACCAAGGGGGCCGCATCCGAAGTGACCGCCGAGCAGATGAAAGACAAGATCACCGGCGCGGTCACCGAGAAGTTCGACGAACTCAAGGACCAGGTGATGATCGACATCTTCGAAGGGGGCGTCCGCATCCAGCTGGTGGACAAGGAGGGAAGCCGGATGTTCGAGCCGGGCAGCGTCGTCCCCACCGAAAAATGCAAAAGAGTGATGAAGATGATCTCGGACAACATCAAGGAGACCACCAACCGCGTGGCGCTGGAAGGGCACACCGACGCCACTCCGTATAACGTCAACGGCGTCACCAACTGGGAAATATCCGCCAACCGCGCCCTGTCCGCGCGCAAGCTGCTGGAGGAAAACGGCATCGACCCCTACCGCATCGCGCGGGTGGTGGGCTACGCCGACACCGAACCGCTGATTAAATACAACCCGCGCGACGAGCGGAACCGGCGCATCAGCCTCATCCTGCTCTACGAGAAAAAACATGAAAAAGCGGGCGTGATGCGGGTACCCGAACTTTCCGGCAACAGCCCGGAGGTTAACGAAACGCCCCCCGCCCAAAGTCCGGGCGGCGCCCGCTGATAAACAACAACCGGGGTCAATTGACCCTGTTACATTATCGGGATACGATATTCCCGTGGTTTAATTTGCGTATTGGGTTGTAAACAGTTTTTTCAACAGGAGATACACTATGGCCATACAACAGAACGATATCAATAAGAGCAAAGTATTTACTGACGGGACGGTGAGCAAAGTCACCTTGGTGAAGACCGATGTGCTGACCCTTGATGTGTACTACTACAAGGCCAAGCAGGGCATCGGCTATCACAAACACCCCACCGGTGACCAGATATTCACCGTGATTGCGGGCACCGGCACATTCAAGCTGGACGATGGCAAGGAAGAAGTCATCCAAGTGGGCCCCGGTTCCGTTGTGGTCGCCCCCGCCAATGTGTGGCATGACCTCATTGACAACGGCAAGGGCGACCTGATCGCCCAGCAGGTAACCAAGCAGCCGGCTGGCATGGAAAAACGCTAATCGGTTTTTCCCGCATATACGCACGGCCCGGAACAGTCCGCTGTTCCGGGTCTTTTTTTATAGCCCTCAAACTCCGAACCATATTCCCCAATGCTTCTGGCAACCCCGCCCTTAATATTCGGTTTATTTTCGTGCCGCACAGGTTAATATCTGACTAAAATGTGTTATTATTGGTTCAATCATGTGGGGTATCAGTCAGCATTGACTTCCTTTCCGGGAGGTCTTATCAATCCATAAATAACCATATTGGAGGATCCAGTACAGCGATGAACATTCTTAAGACGACCTTTCTTCTTGCGGCAATGTCCGTCATCCTTGTGGCGGCGGGAAGCGCCTTGGGAGGGCAGAGCGGCATGGTGATGGCCTTTGCCTTCGCCGTTATAATGAACTTCGTTTCATACTACTGGAGCGACAAGATCGTTCTCAGGATGTACAACGCGCGTGAGGTTTCCGAGGCCGATGCGCCGGGACTGCACACCACGGTACGGCAGATCACGCAGGCGGCCGGCATCCCGATGCCCAAGATTTATATCATTCCGTCGGAGCAGCCCAACGCCTTCGCCACCGGACGCAATCCGGAGCATGCGGCGGTGGCGGTCACCGACGGCATCATGCGGATGCTGTCGAAGGACGAGTTGGCGGGCGTGCTGGCGCACGAAATCGCGCACGTTAAAAACCGCGACATTCTCATCGGCACCATAGCGGCCACCATCGCCGGCGCCATCAGCATGCTGGCGAACATGGCGCAGTGGGCGATGATCTTCGGCGGCGGACGCGGCAATGACCGCGAAGGCGGCTCGCACCCGGCGGTGATGATACTGATGATGATCCTTGCCCCGATCGCGGCAATGCTGGTGCAGATGGCCATCAGCCGCACGCGCGAATACGGCGCGGACCGGACCGGCGCGGCGCTGGTGCGGAACCCCGAGGCGCTCGCCTCGGCGCTGGAAAAGATCAGCCGCGGCGCACAGGTCATCCCGATGGACGCGGAACCGGCGACGGCCCACATGTTCATCGTCAGCCCGCTCACGGGCGGCGGCCTGCTGAGCCTTTTCAGCACGCATCCGCCGATGGAAAAGCGGGTGGCGGCCCTGCGCGCCATGCGCCCCCCGTACGAAATCTAAGTCGCATTCCACGCACATACCCGGCGCGGCCCAAAAAGCCGCGCCGTTTTTTTTGTCATCCTGAGCGTAGCGAAGGATCTCTTTCCGGAAAGGGATTCTTCACCGTTGGCTCAGAATGACAAAACATCAATTAAAAGTACTTTTTCAAAAGCCCTTCCAGCATCTTGGCGTGGCGTGATTCGTCTTCCGCCGCTATCTTGAAAAAGCCGGCCAACTCGTCAAACCCTTCCGCCCGCGCCATCGCGGCCGCCTCGTTCTTTCCCTTGTGCGCGCCGTACTCGCCTTTGAGCATCATTTCCATATCTTTCTTCAGGTCGTCGGCAAGCTGGCTGCTGGTGTCTATCTTGCCCTTGAGACCCGCCGCCTTGTGCCCGCGCAGGATGAAGTTGCTGCCGTGATAGGCCTCTTCCCCGGCTATCCGCAAGAGCGTTTCCGCCACTTCCGGCATGCCGAGCGTCTGCGCCTTCAGCGCCATCGCCATATAGTGGGTCACTTCCCAGGTTTCCCCTTTGATGTTCGCGTCGAGGTAGCCCGCAAGATTCATCTGCTCGGCACCGGTCGCTTCCACGAACTTCGATTTGGGAGAGTAGCAAACGGGGCAGCTGTCCGGCGCTTCGTTGCCGGTGTGAATGTATCCGCAAACTTGGCATTTCCATTTTTTCATTGGATGCTCCTTTCAGGTAGATATCGTTGATGCAGTTTGGGCGCGCCTCTTCGCGCGCCTGATAATGCATTTATTATCCCATATTTCCCGTTTTATGGGGCGCCAAACGCCGGATCAAATCCCCCTGCTCCCACACCATTTCACGAAACGGGTGTAAAATGGAGGCAAGTAAAGAAGGAGAAGTATATGCTCCTGCCCAATGGCAGCGGGAGTTTCGGGCGAATCAATTTCGCAAATCGGGCAGGGGGGCATTTTTTGCGCAAATACGGCGGACGGCTCACGGCCGGCCGCTTTCCAAAACGGAACCACTCAAGAACAAAACCCCTTTTGACGGCGCGCGCATTCCGCGCGCCGCCGCTGGAGGAATTTTATGTCTCCGCTATTAGAAACACTGACCAAATATGCACCCAAAACATTTCCGGGGCTTGACAAGCTGCGCGGGATAACGCAAACCGAGATCGACGAGCACCTGAAACTCTACAACGGCTACGTGACGAACACGAACCTGCTGCGCGAAAAGATCGCCGGCATCGTGGAAAAAGGCGAGGCCGGCTCGACGGAGTTCTGCGAGCTTGTCCGCCGCCTCGGCTTCGAATACAACGGCATGAGATTGCACGAGCTGTATTTCGATAACCTCGGCGGCCGCGGCGAACCCGGCTCCGCGGTGAAGGCCGCCTTTGATGAAGCCTTCGGTTGCTGGGAAAACTGGGAAATCGAATTCCGCAAGATCGCGGCAATGCGCGGCGTCGGCTGGGCAATCCTGTACAAGGATCCCGATACCGGCTTTTTGAGCAACCACTGGATAGGCCTGCATGAAGAAGGGCATCCCGCCGGCTTCGCGCCTCTCCTCGTGATGGACGTGTGGGAACACGCGTGGACCGCCTACCTGAAACCGACCGAACGGGGGCGCTACATCGACGATTTCTTCACGAACATCAACTGGAAGACCGTGGAAAACCGCCTGTTGAAATAACAACGTTCCGGCCGGCCCCGCCACGGCGCGGGGCGGCCGCGTTGTGTTCGGCGGCATTTGTCATGGATTCCTTTATCGGGAGGCGATTATGCCACAGACAACGCTCACGCTCGGCGGCATGGCCGGACAGGGACTCGTCACCGTATCCGATCTGTTGCTGAAGCTGCTCGCCCGCGCGGGCTACCGCCTGCTGGCCACGCAGGACTACATGTCGCGCGTCCGGGGCGGCCATAACTTCATCCAGATATGCATCGACGCCGACCCGGTCTTCGCGCCCCAGCCCGCGGCGGACATCCTCGCCGCGCTTGACCGCCGGAGCATGGACGAACACCTGCGCGAGCTGACCGCCGGGGGCATCGTGCTGCATGACAGCGACCACACACCGCCCACCGTCAACGGCGTCCGGTTCGCCGGAGTGCCGATGAACCGCTTCGCCAATGAGGCGGGAAACCCGGTGTATGCCAACGCCGTGGCCTTGGGGGCCATCGCCGCCCTCCTCGAAATCGGCATGGCGGGGGTGGATGCGCTGCTGCGGGAACATTTCGGCAAAAAGGGGAACGAGGCCGTTGAAAAAAATATTGCCGCCGCGCAAGCGGGCCACCGCCATATTGCGCGGTACTATGCCGAGACCACGCGCCCGCTTCAACCGGTAAAGCAAAAAACGCGCATGCTGATAAACGGAGCCCAAGCCATCGGCCTCGGCATGATGGCCGGCGGACTCCGCTTCGTCAGCGCGTATCCGATGTCCCCCTCCACCTCCATCTTCAACTACGTTACCGCCAACGCGGCGGAGCTGGGCATTCTTTCCGAGCAGGCCGAAGACGAGATCGCCGCCGTGAACATGGCGCTGGGAGCTTCCGCCGCGGGGGTGCGTACCGCCGTTACCACATCGGGTGGCGGGCTGGATCTCATGGCGGAGGGAATCAGCCTCGCCGGAATAGCCGAAACGCCGGTGGTGATCGCCAACATCATGCGTCCCGGCCCCGCCACGGGACTGCCCACACGCACGGGGCAGGAGGATCTCGACCTTGCGCTGAACATCGGCCACGGTGAATTCCCCCGTTTCGTCTTCGCCCCCGGCACGGCGGAAGAGGCGTTTTACACCGCCATCCATGCCATGAATCTGGCGGACAAGTATCAGGTGCCGGTATTTCTGCTGGGAGATCAACAGTTGGTGGACAGCTATGTGACGCTTGACCGGTTCAATGCCGCAAGGGTGCGCTTTAAAAATTACCTGGCCGATCCCGCGAAACTTCCCGATCCCTACAAACGGTACAGCCTCACGCCCAACGGCGTTTCACCCCGTCTGCCGTATGGCACACCGGGCGCACGGGTGATGTACGACAGCCACTTGCATGAGGAGGACGGCCACATCACCGAAGACCCCGGCATCGTCCGCGCGATGGTGGAAAAGCGGTTCCGCAAGCTGAAAGGGATGGCCAAAGAGCCGGGCGCGCCGACATGGTACGGCGCCAAAAAGCCGCTTATCACGCTCGCCTGCTGGGGAACCGCCTATGGCGCGGCGCGCGAGGCGGTGGACGCGCTGAATGGGGCTGGCATTAAAGCGGGCATGGCGCACTTCAACCGGCTGGCGCCGTTCCCGTCCGGCGAAGCCCGCGCTCTGCTGGCAAAGAAGGAAACGCTTCACACGGTGGAGGGAAACTTTACCGGACAACTGGCGCGGCTGCTGGCGCGCGAAACCGGGATACGAACCGGCGTGCCAGTAACGCGGTATGACGGACGGCCCATTACCGCCCGCTTTATCATAGACAGGCTGAAAGAGGTGCATGGCAATGGAAAATTCAAACGCGTTTCGCTATGAAGGGGAAAAAGCGTGGTGCCCCGGCTGCGGCGATTTCGCCATCCTTAGCTCGGTGGAAAAGGCGCTGACGCGCGCCGGCAAAAAACCGGAAGAGGTGCTCACCGTATCCGGCATCGGGCAGGCGGCGAAGCTGCCGCACTATCTCAAGACCAACGGCTTTAACGGGCTGCACGGCAGGGCGCTTCCGCCCGCCTTCGGCGCGAAAACGGCCAACCACCGGCTGACGGTCATCGTCACCAGCGGCGACGGCGACGTGTACGGCGAAGGGGGGAACCATTTCATCCACGCCATACGCCGCAACACCGAGATGACGCTCATCGTGCATAACAATCAGGTGTACGGCCTCACCAAGGGACAGGCCTCCCCCACTTCGGACAAAGGGATGAAAACGAAGCTGCAACCGGACGGGGTGATACTTACGCCGTTCAATCCGCTGGCGGTGGCCATCGCGCTCGGCGCGCCGTTCGTGGCCCGAAGTTTTTCCAAAGAAATCGACCTCACGGCGGAACTCATCGGGCAGGCGATGGAGTGCGGCGGCTTCGCGCTGATCGACGTGTTGCAGCCCTGCGTCTCCTTTAACAAGGTGAACACCTACCAGTGGTACCAGCAACGCGCCTACCGGCTGGGACCGGAACACGATCCCGCGGACCGGATGAAGGCGCTGGCGAAAGCGTTCGAGTGGGATGAAAAAATACCGCTGGGGGTCATCTATAAAAACCCGCGGCCCGGATATGTGGCCACCGTCATCGGGGATGCAAAACCGCTGGTGGAGCGCGACGTCGACATGGAAAAGATCAAAGGACTGATGGCCCGGCTTTACTGACGGCCCCGTGGAAGGGAATGGTTGGCGCTATCGGTTTTTAGGAACGGTGATAATGATATACTTGGGAAATATGAACAACCTCAAAGAGGATTATTGCGAACTCCCGCCCGGGAAACAGCCGGCGCTGCGCGTGGCGGCCATGCCGAAGGACACCAACTTCAAGGGGGACATCTTCGGCGGCTGGATATTGGGGCAGGTCGACATCGCCGGCTCGATTGACGCGATGCGAATCGCGCAAGGCCGGGTCGCCACCGTGGCGGTGAAAGAGGTCGTCTTCAAAAAGCCGGTCTATGTGGGCGATCTCGTCAGTTGCTACGCCGACTGCATCGCCATCGGCACCACCTCCATCACGATGGATATAACCGTCTACGCCGAGCGGGTAAACAACGGCAAATGCGTGAAGGTGACGGAGGCGAAAGTGGTCTACGTCGCCGTGGACGAACACGGCACTCCCCGCCCCGTCCCGAAAGGATAGATTTTAGCCCAACAACTTCCTAAGATTGTCCTGTTACAAGTTGCTTAACGAAGGCCACGCCGTTATGATTTTCGATCATTTTATATGACGGCGTGTTGGTAAGACTGTGCATAAAACAGTGATGTACCGTCAATAAAAGGTCTTGGTATTTATCACTGCAATCATTTTCAATCAGCTTAACATTTAGCCCAATCGCAAATGCCTCATCAAAATGAATATGTCGGCCATGAGATTTGTTTTCATCATAATTACTAAGCGCAGTAACAACATTGGTGGCAAGTAAAACGGCATCATCCTTTCCGCTAAACATAATTTCAGTTAGCTGATTTTTAACGAAAGTGTGGGCCCAATCAATTGCATTTTCACATTGGCTGAGAAATGTAGGCTGGTATTTCATCAATATCGGTTGCCAAACGGCAAGCTTTGCCGGGTCTGCTTTTATTTCCTCAAATGCACGTTTAAATTCCCCCTTTACTCCTTGGGCCGGAACGCCACGTAACCAAGGATCAATTGGGCCGATGTTGGAGTGCTTTGCCATAATGATTTCTTTGCAAGAACAAGCCAGCATTGTACCAGCCGACATGGCAATTTGAGGGACGATAGCTCTGATGTCACTTCCAAACATCCGATGAAGATAGTCAACAATAGATTCCGTGGCGGCTATGCTTCCACCCTCGCTGTGAATAATGAGGTCCAGCCCTTTCGACCGGTCAAGTTTATGTATAGCCATCATAAATGCATTCTTATCTTCATCAGATATTTGCGATTGTTCAATGCCGGGCTTTGAAAGAAATCCTGAATAGTAAGCGATGATGTTTCGGTCGGTTTCTTCGAAAAGAAGCTTTAAATATTTTCTTCGGACAATATCTACAGATTGGTTTGCGTTTTGTATGAATTCTTGTTTATATTTCCCGATCTCTGAGAGGACATCATTCCAGTTGGGCATTAGGTGTGCTGATTTTCGTAAGCGCTATAAGTTGTAATGCTTTCAACTGTTGTAAGCAATGAAGGTTGGTTAAGCGACAGCGATGGAGGAGATGGAGCGATTTCCTTGTTAAAAAATGGGTTTTGGGGATTCATAATCTCAAAATAAAGAGTTTCCAAACACTCAACGTTTTCTTTTTGAAGAACATCCTTTTCCATAATTTTCATTATACCGCAATAATTTTACAATGCAAATTTACCCTTGTTTTGCATGATATTCATCCCCCACTTCGCAAGCTGTTCGACGGCGCGGCGGACCATTTCGGGAATGGCGGCGGCCACTTCGGGGGTAAGTTCCTCGCTCCATGTGTCGTATTCCTTCGGCTGCACGCCGATGATAATCACTTCCGGCGGCTTTTTGCCCACCAGTTCCATTATCGAAAGGGTATTGAGCACACCCACGTCGTGCGAGGTGGCTTTGCGCGGGAGCTTCACCCGGTATTCATCCGAGTTGAAGGCGTAGACGGTTCCCGGCGGGCCGTCCAGCTTCACGGCGTCGAACACGATCATTTTTTCCGCGGCGGTGAATATCTCCATGTTGTGAAAGATGGTGGTGCCGCCGTCGATGAGCGTTACATTGCCCGGAAACGAAAAATCCCGCCGCAGGGCTTCCAGCGCCCGTATGCCGAGGCCATCGTCCCGCATCAGGATGTTGCCGATGCCGAGCACCGTGATGGGGGTTGCGATGTTATTTCCCACGCTTCACGGCCATCAGCTTGTAGCCGTTGACGATGGCGCTGATGTCGGCACGTTGCAGTTTTATGGTTTTCCAGACCTGATGGTAGATGTGCAAAAACGCGCCGCTCACCACCAGCCAGAGCGTGAAATGGTGCATCAGGCGCACTCCCGGCAGCCCGCCAAAGACCACGAGGGTCCAGTCGGTTGCAAAATGCAGGGTTTTGGCCCAGATGCCATAGATGCCGGCGGTGAGTTCGATGCCGGAGACGTAGAGCGCGAATCCGGTGAACAGTTGGAGTATCAGAATAAGGTGCAACAGGTGGAAGGTGATCCCGTCGAACGGGTCGATCCAGCGGTAGTCCTTCTGCTCCCCTTCCAGCGTCCAGTAGAAGCGGAATGACTTCCATGCCTCTTTCAGGTTGCCGGGGGTCGGGAGCACTTCGCGCCAGTCGGTATGGAAGAGCGAGAAAAACGCGATGTAGAGCCGCACGAGGAAGGCCACATCCAGCGCGATTGCCGAGAGGAAGTGTATCAACCGTATCTTCGCCATGACGAACGTTTGGTACGCCTCGCCCGTGCCGGAAAGCCAGAACGGATCGGCTATATACAGGCCGGTCAGCACGAGCGAGACGGTGGCTAAGAAGATCACCCAGTGCAACGCGCGCACACCGGCGGTCTTTACCTTTACCATTTCCAGCAAAATGACCATATGGCCCCCGTATCGGCTTTGGCGGTTACGCCGCCTTTGTTACATGCACTTCGTTGGTCTTCGGGTCTATCACATGCACCGAGCAGGCCAGGCACGGATCGAACGAATGGATGGTGCGGAGTATCTCCAGCGGTTTCTTCGGATCATGCACCGGCGTGCCGACGAGAGCTTCCTCGAAGGCCCCGCGCTGACCCGTGGCGTCGCGCGGCGAACCGTTCCATGTGGTCGGCACCACAAGCTGGTAGTTGTGTATCAGCCCCCCCCTGATATCGATCCAGTGGCCGAGGGCGCCGCGGGGCGCTTCGGTCATGCCAAAGCCGCTCGCCCTGTCGGGCATCTTATAGCTGGCGAAGGTGCTGAGATCGCCCCGCTTGATATTCGCCAGCAGTTCGTCCACCCACTGCTGCATCTTGTCCGCCATCACCTTGGTCTCGATGCCGCGGGCGGCGGTCCGTCCAAGCGTTGAGAAAAGGATCGTGGCGGGAAGGCCGAGCTGTTTCAGCGTGCCGTCCACGGCCGCCTTGATCTGCTTGTGGCCGGCGGCGTAGCCGACGACCAGCCGGGCCAGCGGGCCGACCTCCATCGCCTTGCCGTCGTAGCGCGGACTCTTGAGCCAACTGTACTTGCCGTCCTTGTCGGCGGTGTTGATGCCGGTGAAGTACGGCTTGGTTTCCCCCACCGAGGGGTGGCGCGGCGCAGCCCCTTCGTAGAAAGAGTGCGCCACATGCTCCATGATCTTCGCCTGATCCAGCTTTTGGGGATTTCCCAAATCCCTGTTCATCACCACGCCGCGCGGGAAGAAAAGGTTGTTCGGGTCGTCCTTGGTGTTTTCGGGCAGCATGCCGTAGGCAAGGTAGTTCCCCACCCCGCCGCCGATACCGGCCCATTCCTTGTAGAAGGGCGCCACCGCCAGCAGGTCGGGGATGTAGACGTTCTGGGCGAAATCCACAGTCTCTTTCATGAGATAGATGAATTCGGCCAGCCGATCCGGGGTCAGATCCTGTACGCAGGTCATCCCGCCCACCACATAGCTTTGCGGGTGCGGGTTTTTTCCGCCGAAGACGGCGTGCATCCGGGCCGCCTTCGCCTGCAGCGTCAGGGCGTCGAGGTAGTGGCTCACCGCCATCAGATCCGCTTCCGGCGGCAGCCTGTAGGCCGGGTGCCCCCAGTAGGCGTTATCAAAGGGGCCGAGCTGGCCCGCGTTCACAAACGCCTTGACCCTGTCCTGCACCGCTTGAAAGTCCCCCTCCCCGCTCCGTTGCGAATGCGGATTGATGGCGTGGGCAAGTTCGGCTGTCTTCTTCGGGTCGGCTTTCAGGGCGTTGACCACGTCCACCCAATCCAGCGCGTGGAGGTGATAGAAGTGGACGATGTGATCGTGCAGATACTGGCTTCCCATGATGAGGTTGCGGATAAGGCGCGCGTTATCCGGCACCTCGATGCCGATGGCGTTTTCCACGCAGAGCACCGAGGTGAGCGCGTGCACGGTGGTGCAGACGCCGCAGACGCGCTGGGTAATGTACCACGCGTCGCGCGGATCGCGGTCGCGCATGAAGATTTCGAAGCCGCGGAACATGGTGCCGCTGCTCCACGCATCCTTGACCTTGCCGTTTTCAATTTCCACTTCGATGCGGAGGTGGCCTTCGATTCTGGTGATCGGGTCGATGACTACGCGGGTTCCCATTTACTTACCCTCCTTCTTTTCCCGATCGATGATGCGCTCTTCATGCTCTTTTTTCTTGTTGAACGTGTAGACCGCGTGCACCGCCGCCCCCGCGACCGCCGCCCCGGTAAGGACCAGCCCCACCTTGTCGGCGGTGGCTTCCACGCCGCCAAAGGGAACCTCTATATTATCGAGCCGCTTGTAGAAGGGGGACATGGTGTCCCAGAACTTCGGCTCGGAGCAACCGACGCAGCCATGCCCGGCGCCGATGGGCCAGCCGGTGTGGTCGTTATAGCGGGCCTTGTTGCAGTTGTTATAGGTCTGCGGCCCTTTGCACCCCATCTTGTAAAGGCAGAAGCCTTTCTTGGCCTCCTCGCTCCCCCACTCGGTCACGAACTGGCCCGCGTCGAAGTGCGAGCGGCGGGTACACTGGTCGTGTATCCGCTCTTCATAGGCGAAGAGCGGGCGGCCGAAGCGGTCGGTCGGCGGCAAGGTGCCGAGGAGCAGGTAATTCACGATGGTGGCGATGGAGTTGACCGGGTTGTGGGGGCAGGCCGGGATGTTGACGGTTTTGATTCCAAGCGCTTCCCCCACCCCCACCGCGCCGGTGGGATTGGGGCGCTGGGCCTGTACGCCGCCGTAGCTGGAGCAGTTCCCCACGCAGATGACGGCGGCCGCGTCGCGGCAAACCTCTTCGGCAATTTGGAGGCCGGTCTTGTTGCCGATGGTGAGATACCCTCCTTTGAGACCGGCGGGACCTGGCGGGGTGGCCAGCGGAATCGCCCCTTCACAGACGACAAGATATTTCCCCTTGTTCTCTTTTATCGCCTTGGCGAGGTTCTGCTCCGCCTGGTCACCCGATGCGGCCATGATCGTTTCGTGGTAGTCGATGGAAAGGACGTCAAGCACCAGTTCCGCCACCGACGGACTGGTGGTGCGGAGAAACGCCTCCGAGTCGCCGGTACACTCCTGGAAGTGGAGCCAGATGATGGAGGGCTTGCGGGCGGCCGCTTCGAGGGCTTCCGCGATCTTCGGCACCATATCGTTGCCAAGCCCGAGGACGACGGAGATTTGCGCGCATAGACCCATGAATTCGCGCCGGTCGACGCTGGTGAGAAGTTTTACCTGATCTTTGACCCCGGACATGTGAAAACCCTCCTTTTTATTAGAGAGAAAGCCCATACGCCCCTTCATCTCCATGCTATGCCCGTACCGCCATCCTGTCAAATGACGCACGGACACATGATAAAAAAGATCAGGCGGGGGGGAGGAGGAAATCAAAAAGTTCCAGGACGCGGCCGAAATCCTTGATGCCGTGGAGCGTTTTATGCTGGGGATGGGCCGGGGTTATGAACGCGAGGTAATGGGGATAAAGAAGGTTTTGCATTTTCCTTACGTCCAGCGTTACGCCGTTCGCCGCAGCTTCTTCCATGACGGCGGACACCAGCGTTGCGGTGCTGTGCTCGCGGTCGGCGCAGGTGTGCGCGGCATGATACTCAAGCCAGGCGGTCATATTTTCGGCGAGACGCTGGTGATCCAGGGTAAGGCCCCACCGGGCCGCCTCGGAAATGATGGAGGCCATCGCCGCATGGTCGACGCTTGTCGATGTGCTGACAAAAAGCCTGCCAAGCTGTTTTTCAAAAACGTACCGCGCGGCGATCCTGAATTCGGCCGGCACCGGCACGTTGATGCTGGCGTGGAAATCCATCAGTGCGCGGTTCGCGTTGAACAGCGATTCGTAGGTCTCGGCGAACTGGCTGAGATGCGGGGCGATGAGCTGCTCCATCACGCGGCGGCGCTGGTCGTTGAAAAGCGCGGTGACCGTGTAATAGGTCTGGCCGAAGTATTTTTCCACCGTGCGGATCAACTCGGGGATGGAGCGGCGGTGGTACGCCTCGATCACTTCTTCCTTGGCGGCCTGGTAATCCGCGGTTTCAAAAAACGGATGGATGAAGCAGTTGAAATCGTGCATGCCGAAATGGAGCAGGCAGAAGGTGAGCTTGCGCGATTCGAGGGTGTATGCGTTGCGGATGTCCAGCATGCCGGTCGTCAGCGCCGATTCCAGATAGGTCTCGTGCGCGCGGTCATGCATTTCCACCCGGTAGCAATAGACCTCCATCAGCCCCTCCCGGGGGGAGCCGAGCGAATCGGTGATGATGGCGTGCGCCGCCATCCGCATCGGATTCAACCGCATCGGGATTATGTGGCGGCGGTATATCTCGCCCCCGGTGCCGTTCTTCCGTATGTTGCTTTTGGCCTGCTCCAATATTTTAATGAACTCCCCTTCCACCGGCTTGAGCGAAAGCTCCTGCGCCAGATCGATGGCGCGGGCGGCGTATTTGAGTATCTGCATCGATTCGAGGCCCGCTATGTCGCTGAAGAACCAGCCGCAGGAGGTGAACATCCGCATCGCCATTTTCTGCATTTCGAGGTGCTTGAGGGCCGTCACCGTCTGTTCGTCGGAGAGCGGGGTTTTCTGGTGGCGGGTGAAGAAGCCCTTGACGCGGTCTTCGCTCCGCTTGAGGTTCACTTCGATGTAATCGTTGCGCGCCTCCCACGGGTCGAGGAGAAAGCGCCCCAGCCCCTCTTCGTAAACGGCGTCCACCGTTTTCTTCAGGCTGTTCAACGCCTCGCGCAGCGGCGCGCGCCACTTCTGGTTCCAGCCCGCTTCGCCGCCGGTGTTGCACCCGCAGTCGCTTTTCCACCGCTCCACGCCGTGCATGCAGCTCCACGAGCTGTTCGGGAAGATGTCGGCCTCCCATCGCGGGGGATTTCTTTCGAGGTACTGGCCGTAGTTGGTGATGGCCACGTCGGCGCGTTTCTCCAGTTCCGCCAAGGCGGAGACCAGCGCCATTTCGCCGAACTTGTGGTGGTGGCCGTAGGACTCGCCGTCGGTGGCCACATGCACCAGTTGCGGCTCTTTTTCCGCCTCCGGCCTGAAACGGCCCAGCAGCATTTCCGCCATCTTCACGCCATCGAACAAGGCCCCTTCAAAGGCGATGCTGTGCGCGGCGTCGCCATCGTAAAAGAACAGCGCAATCTCGTGCTTCTCGTCGGGCCGGTACAGATAGGGGCGGCACGTGTCGGGATTGCCGTTCACGTCGGTCCACGGCACGGCGCCGGTTCCTTTCAGCGGACGGACGCACCGCGCCTGACGGGGGGAAAGGATGGTGTATTTGATGCCGTGCGCCGCGGCGATGGCGAGGCTTTCGGCGTCCACCGCCGTTTCGGCGAACCAGAGCCCTTCCGGCTTGCGGCCGAACCGGAATTCAAAATCCTTTATCCCCCAGATAATCTGGGTCTCCTTGTCGCGGCGGCTGTTGAGCGGCATGATGGAATGGTTGTACACCTGCGCGATGGCGTTGCCGTGGCCGTTGCGGGTGCGGATGCTTGCCCGGTCCGCCTCCAGTATTTGGTGGTAGGTATCCGGGTCGTGCCGCTCCATCCATGAAAGGAGGGTGGGGCCGAAGTTGAAACTCACCTTTTCGTAGTTGCTGACGATGCCGGCGATTTTCCCCCCTTTGCCGAGGACGCGGGCGGCGGTGTTGGGAGCGTAGCATTCCTTGGTGATCCGCTGGTTCCAATCGTGAAACGGCGCGGCCGATTCCTCCGCCTCCACCTCTTCCAGCCAGGGATTTTCACGCGGCGGCTGGTAAAAATGGGCGTGGATGCAAATGAACTTTTCCACCATACCCGCGATTGTATACCGTTGCGGAGGGCATGGCAATTTCATTGAATAAACATTGAATAAACGGGTCTTTAGAAAAAATCCGCCCCCGCCGATACGTATAATAATGAGAAGTCTTTTTGCGCCGGTTCTGTGTCTTGCCCTGCTGACGGCCGGGGAGGCGCGCGCCGCCTACCTGACCATCGCGCCGGAGGTGAAAAAAGAGGGGCGTATCCGCAAAAATGGGGTTATTTTCCCGGTGCTCAACCAAAGCGGCCGGAACATCGCCCAGATTTTCGGATGGGTCTACGGATACGATGACAACCGCCCGTACAAGTTCCAGTTGGCGGCGAACCCCCATAAGCCCGCGATGCGCGTCACGCCCGGTCCGCACACGCCGGGAAAAACCGCCCTTTACTGGTTCGAGGTGCCGGCGTATCATCTGAAGATGAAAAACTTCGGCGTGGTGGTCTACGACGCATCGGTCAGCTTTGAACGGTAGCGGCACGATGCGGCGCGTTCTTTTCCTGTTCCTGATTTGCGCGATGCCGCTGGCCGCGGCCGCCGCGGAGAAACCCGCCCCGCCGCCCCACGAAAACAAGGTGGATTACCTTTCGCTCCCCACCGGCGCGGAGTGGGAACGGTTCAACGCCGCCTACGCCGGATTCGCCGAAAAAACGGCCGGCGTTTTTTTCGATCTGGAGCAAAAGGGAAAAACCGATTTCACCCTCACGATACAGCGCCCCCGCGGATTCGATGGATTCGACCGCTTTATCCGCCGCATACCGGCAACCATCGCCGCGTTGGGCGGCGCGGATCGATGCGGCAAGCCGGTGGAAGCCGTGTTTCTGGCCATTCCGCGCAAAGAAGGCGAGCGCCGCATCCTTTACAGCTACCGTTACCTCGCCTGCGCCGCCGACCCGCTGGTTTCCCCCGCCCGCTTTCTCGACAAGTATATGGAGAAGTACGGCTTGTACGACGTGAAGGATTTTGACCGGAACCAGCACATCTACTACGGCGTGCAAGGCCGGTACGAGGTGCGGGTGCGGCCGGTGAAGGAAGGAAACGTGGCGGCGCTGGAGATCGGCGTGGCCGATAACGCGGTGTTCACCGAGGCGTACAAAGCGTGGCGCGCCCGCCTGCGCGGCGCCGAAGAATCGGTGAAAGAGAAATTCTGATTCCCCTCCCCGGTGGGTACAGGCTTTCAGCCTGTACATCGGCCCAAGTGGCCGACAGGTTGGCGCTACGCGCCAACGTACACAATGAATTGTGTACCTACCTCCGTTTTCACAATCAGTACCGCCGTGCGGTAGAATAGCCCCCATGACCGTCATCAATAACATTGAAAAACTCACCGACCTGTTGCTACGCCAGAAAGCGATTACCGCCACGCAAAGCGAGCATATCCGCCGCGCGTGGGAGCAGCGGGGCCGTCACCGCCGCCGGAGCGAAAAAGAAAAAATACCTAAACTGCCGATTCCCTTCATCGCCGCCCTCAATTTCACCGCCGGCGGCAAACCGCTGGACGAAGAGGCGATCACACGCGCCGTGGCGCGGGAATTCGGCCTGCCGTTCCGCCGCATCGATCCGCTGGAACTGGACGGCAATATCGTGGCCGGCACCATCACCCGCCCGTTCGCCCTGTGGCATATGGTGGTGCCGCTGGAAAAAACGGAGGGAGCGCTGACCGTCGCCGTGGCCGACCCGGAAACGGGCGAGGCGTTGGAGCAGATAAAAAAACTTTCCGGTCTCGACATCAACCGGGTGATCGCGGCGCGGAGCGATATTGAGCGGATCATCAACCAGTTCTACGGCTTCCGCGCCACCATGCGCGAGGCGGAGAAGGGGGTCTCCGCCGGCGCCGCGCTTTCCGATCTGGAGCAACTGAGCCGCCTCAAATCGGAAGAAGAGATCAGTTCCTCCGACAAGCATATCCAAAACGCGGTGGAACTGATCCTGCACTATGCGCTGGCCAACCGCGCCAGCGACATCCACATTGAGCCAAAGCGGGAGGAGACCGTGGTGCGGATGCGCATCGACGGCGCGCTGAACGAAACGCAGCGCATCCCCCGCGCCGTGCATGGCGCGGTGCTCTCGCGCATCAAGATATTGGCCCGGCTCGACGTATCGGAAAAGCGCCGCCCGCAGGACGGCCGCATCAAGGTGCAAAAGGAGGGAAAGGAAAGCGAGATGCGCGTTTCCATCCTCCCCACCGTCTTCGGGGAGAAGGCGGTCATCCGCATTTTCGACGCCGAGATGGCCTTGCGCGGACTCGGCGCGCTCGGCCTCTATCCCGAGGAACTGGAACGCTATCAACGCTTCCTGGCGCGGCCCCACGGCATCATCCTCGTCACCGGCCCCACCGGATCGGGAAAGACGAACACGCTCTACTCGTCCCTCAAATACATCGAGTCGCCCGACCGCAACATCGTCACCATCGAAGACCCGGTGGAAATGGTGGTGCCGGAGTTCAATCAGGTGGCGGTGCAGCCGGTCATCGAGTTCACCTTCGCCGCCGCCCTGCGCGCCATCCTGCGCCAAGACCCGGACGTCATCATGATCGGCGAGATCCGCGACCACGAAACGGCCCAGAACGCCGTGCAGGCGGCGCTCACCGGGCACCTTGTCCTTTCCACCCTGCACACCAACGACACCGTATCGTCCCTGACGCGCCTGTACGACATCGGCATCGAGCCGTATCTGGTCAAAAGCTCGCTCATCGGCGTGGTGGCGCAACGTTTGGTGCGGATGATCTGCCCCCGCTGCATCGCCGATATCGAGCATACCGCGGACGAACTTAAAAGCTTCGGCCTTTCCGCCAGTGGACCGGTGCGCCTCAAAAAAGGGACGGGGTGCGACCACTGCCGCTCCACCGGCTACCACGGGCGCACCGGCGTCCACGAGGTGCTGGAGGTGAGCAACGACATCCGCCAACTGATCGACGGCAAAACCCCCGACACGGCGATCAAGGAGATGGCCCGCAAAAGCGGCATGAGAACGCTGAAGGAGAACGCCGCGCGGAAAATGGCCGAAGGGATAACCACCTTCGAGGAAGTGCTGCGCCTCACCGCCGTGTGATCCCCGGCTGAACCCCTCCCGCCGCAATCCCGGCGTGACACCTTCCCTTCGCCGCTCATTGAGGTACAATGAATGCATAACAGTTGGAGGTACACTTTGAAAACACGCATTGCCGCCCTTTGTCTCCTGACGCTGCTGATCGCCACCCCCGCGTGGGCGGGGGATTTTTCCGCCGGGGCCGAAGCCGAATCCGGCGAAGATCAAAAACCGAACACCGATATCCGCTTCGTGAAAAACCGGCACGGCGCGGCAGTTTACCTGATGCTGGGGAACAATTCCCTCGACCTCGACGCGCTCAACAACCGCTTGAAAGCCAACGGCTACTCCACCATCGATAAAAACTTCGTCATGCTCGGCATCGGCGCCCACGCCGTGATAGATGACTGGATCGCCGGCGGCGAGCTGCACTGGATGAACCAGCAAAAAATCTCCAGCGGCGCGTATAGCCTCTATGTAACCGGCGGCTACCTCGTGGTGAACGCGGGCTACGTGGTGCGGCGCTCCGACAGCTACATGATCTACCCGATGGCGGGAATCGGCATCGGCACCCTCGCGCTCAACATACAATCCACCGGCTCCCCCACTTTCGACCAGACGCTGGCGGATCCCAAGCGCGGCGCGCAACTCGCCTACAATTCGGCCGTCTTCAACATCGCCATCGCGGCGGACGGATTCACGCCGCTCACCGAGACGGGAGCCGGCACCCATGTGCCGTTCACCTTCGGGTTCCGCGCGGGATACCTTTTCTCCGCCCCCATCGGCGACTGGCAAAGCACCGAAGGGGGCGCGAGCGGCGGCCCCTCCCCTTCTTTCACCGGCCCCTACCTGCAGGTCGTTGTGGGTCTCGGCTTCATGAACGGCTGACCGCCGGCACCGCTCCACGCTGATAAGAAAAACGGCGCACATGGAAGAAACCAAACAGCGGCCCGCCAACGGCGGACGGATAACGGTCATGCTCAGGATCGCCGCGGTCTTCGCCATCGCCGGCGCGGCATGGGGCGGCTGGTGGTGGACGAGCGGACGGTTTTACGAATATACCGACAACGCCTACGTCGCCGGCAACCTCGTCTCCATCACCCCCCAGGCCGGCGGCACGGTGGTGGCCATCATGGCCGATAACACCGACTTCGTGAAACAGGGGGATACGCTGGTGCGGATGGACGGCACCGACGCGAAAATCGCCCTGGAAAAAGCGGAGAGCGAACTGGCGGTGGCGGTGCGCCAGGCGGGAAATACGCTGGAAGGGGTGAAAACCCGGCTGGCGCGCCTTGCCATGCGGGAGGCCGACCTGCAAAAAACGAAAACCGATTTTGAACGGCGCGAAAAACTGTTCGGCGACCGCGCCGTCACGCAGGAGGCGTACGACCACGCCCGCCTGGAATACGAGAATGCCCAAAACGCCGTCCGCCTCGCGCGGCACGAGCTGGCCGAAGCACAAATCACCGCCGCGGGGAACCGCGCCGAGGACAACCCGCATGTGGCGACGGCGAAGACAAAGGTGCGCGAAGCGTATGTGGCCTTGCAACGGATGAATCTGGCGGCGCCGGTGAGCGGCTATGTGGCGCGGCGCGCCGTGCAACTGGGGGAACGGGCCGTCCCCGGCAAGCCGCTCATGGCGGTGGTGCCGGTCGACGCGCTGAGCGTGGAGGCGAACTTCAAGGAGAACCAGCTCAAACGGATGCGCGCCGGCCAGCCGGTGGAAATCGTTTCGGACATGTACGGCCGCGGCGTCCGCTTCCACGGCACGGTGGTGGGGATCGGCGCCGGAACCGGCTCCGTTTTTTCAGTCCTTCCGGCGCAAAACGCCACCGGCAACTGGATCAAGGTGGTGCAGCGCGTACCGGTGAAAATATCGCTCATGCCGGAAGAGCTTAAGCAGCATCCCCTCGTGGTGGGGCTTTCGCTCGCCGCCACCGTCGATATTCACGGCAACGGCGGCCCGCTTCAGCCCGGAACCGCCAAGCACGAACTCGCCACCACCGTGTATGACGCCGAGGATGCGGGCGCCGACGAACTCATCTCCGCGATCATCGCCAAAAACCTGAAAATGGCCCCGGTGGCGGAGGCGCGCTGACCGTGCGGCCGCAGGCGGCTCCGCGACACCCCTACCTCACCGGCGCGCCGCTTGCCATCGCCACCGTATCGCTGGCGCTGGCGACATTCATGAACGTGCTGGACACAACCATCGCCAACGTTTCCATCCCGCACATCGCGGGCGATCTTTCGGTCAGCCCCAATCAGGGAACGTGGATCATCACCTCCTACGCCGTGGCCACCGCCATCGTGGTGCCGCTCTCCGGCTGGCTGGCGCGCCGGTTCGGCGAGGTGCGGCTTTTCGTCACCTGTACGCTCCTTTTCAGCTTCGCCTCGATACTCTGCGGGCTGGCCCCCACCTTTGAAACGCTGGTGAACTTCCGCGCCCTGCAAGGGGCCGTGGCGGGGCCGATGATCCCCATCTCGCAGGCGCTGCTGCTGAAATGTTACCCCCCCGAGAAAAAAGGGATGGCGCTCGGCTTTTGGTCCATCACCACCGTCGTCGCGCCGATCATCGGCCCGATCATGGGGGGGTGGATCACCGACAACCACGGCTGGGAGTGGATTTTCTACATCAACGTGCCGGTCGGCTTCGCTTGCGCCTACATCACATGGAACGTGCTGAAGGAGCGCGAAACCGCCATCGTGAAACAGCCAGTGGACAAGGTGGGGCTGGCGCTGCTGGCCATCTGGGTGGGAAGCCTTCAGCTCTGCTTCGACATGGGGCAGCAGGAGGACTGGTTCGATTCCCCCAAGATCACCGCGCTGGCGGTGACGGCGTTCGTGGGCTTCGTCTTTTTCATCGCATGGGAACTGATGGAGGAACACCCGATCGTCGACCTCACGCTTTTCAGGAACCGGAACTACACCGTGGCGACCGCCGCCCTCAGCCTCGGCTACATGGCCTTTTTCGGCAACGCGGTGCTGATACCGCTCTGGCTGCAGACGCAGATGGGCTACACCGCCCTGTGGGCGGGACTCGCCAGCGCCCCCATCGGCGTCTTTACGCTCATCCTCACCCCCATCGTGGCGGCCAACCTCCACCGCGCCGACCTGCGGTGGGTGGCAACTTTCGCCTTCTCCGTTTTCGCGCTCACCAGCTTTTGGCAGGCGTCGTTCAACACCGACATCACCTTCGGCGGCGTTGCGCTTCCCCGCCTGATGCAAGGGCTGGGAATGGCCTGCTTCTTCGTGCCGATGACCACCATCTCGCTCTCCCACATACCGCACGACAAGGTAGCCAGCGCCGCCGGAATGACGAACTTCGTAAGGATACTCGGCGGCAGCTTCGGCACCTCGCTGGTGATAACACTGTGGGATGGCCGTATCGGCCACCACCGGACGATGCTGGCCGAGAACACCTCCCCCTACAACCCGGCGTGGAACTTCATGCGGGATAAAATGGAGGAGATGGGGATGGGATTCGAGGCGGCCCTCCAGACGGTCTCGCGCATAGTGGATAGACAGGCGGTGATGCTGGCGACGGACGACGTCTTCTTCCTCACCGGCGTCATCTTCCTCTTCCTCATCGGCCTTACCTGGTTCAGCCAGCGTGTGCGGATGCCCGCCAAAAAATAACACCGCCGCGCAGCCATCCACCCGGGGCGAAACTATCTGGCAATCTGCATCTTAATGTTACGGAATATCGGTTTTTTCGTTTTCGCGAAAAAACTTCCTCCATTTCGTCCAAAAACGCCAATACCTTCACCTCCGCCAAAACCTCCAAATGCGACCAGCGCTCCATTTCTTCCAATTTGCCCAACAGCTCTTGATTCCCCCGCGGTAAACGGGGGTGGAGGAATTGGAAATTCCAAACTAGACATACCCTAATTAATATAGTATATATTTGGTATGTGGCGTATTTACGAAAGCCGCGAGGCGCAAAAACAGCTTGACCGGCTTCCCGATGAGCTGCTGAAACGTTACGAAAAATGGAAAGACGTTGTCCGCTACTCAGGTATTCATGGCTTGCGGCTCATTAAGGGCTTTCACGATGAGGCGTTACGCGGTGAGTGGCGCGGTTGCCGCTCCAGCAGGCTTAATCTGCAATACCGCGTTGTGTACGAAGTAAAGGAAGCCGAAGTGTCGGTGTATGTAGTTACGGTTACGCCCCACGATTACAGGAGGTGATGTCATGGCGAAAAAAGGATTTGCCCCGGCCAAAGCGCGCGTGGAAATGAGCGCCGGGGAATCGGTGCGCGTATTGCGCGAGCTTCAGGAGATGAGCCAAGCCGACTTGGCAAAGGCCACCGGCATACCGCAATCCACCATTTCCGGCATCGAGAACGGAAGGATAAAGCTGGGAGTGGAGCGGGCAAAGACGATTGCGCGTGCGCTGAAATGCCATCCAGCCGTGATCCTGTTCCCCGGCTGGAACGTGGAGCGGGAAAGTGCCGCTTGATGATGAAATGCCACAAAGCAAGCCCTGATCCTCGCAAATGACAATTTGGTCTAATCGGGGCGTCGCTCTAATTCATTAAGAACAATCTTCCAAGCTCTGACCCAATCTCCATTGTTCCGCTCTTCTTCAAATATCAGCTTGGCACCTTTTACAGCATGCCATGTGTCAGCGGCATTCGAAACCATCTCGGAACATTTAGCAAAATCATTTCCAATGACGGTCTCGCAATGGGCAAACCAATGCAAGAATTGCCGCCATGAATCCGCTACCCACGCTTCCCGCTCGGCAGCATCTAATTTTCCAATAATTGAATTGCTAAATGGGTTTGCAGCATGAGACGGGTCAATCGCAAATTCCTGCCTATAACGGCGTATGTCGGCTTCTCTGAGAAATGCCAGTAGTGCGGGTTCAAACCAGTAGCCGATATTTCTGCCGCCACTTGATTCTTCGTCCTCCCAGCGCTCCCTTGTAAAACGGCGCAGATTAAAATATTTTCCGGTCGCAACATTTGTTGCACCAGCAGCTTTCCACAGCACCATTTCTGAGGAAGTAAACCCAACAGTAACGCGGAACCCGGATTGAGTTAACACCCGTATCAGTCGCGCCGCACCTTCAAGGGCACCTGAGTCGGATCGTTCGTTGCGGGGAATTTCTTCATCAACAAATACGAGATAAATATCCCCTCCTTTGTAACGCGAAAGAATTGAACCGACTTGCAAGTAGCGTTGACTCCTTCCTAGGTCATTTAAATTGACCAGTGCCGTAAGAAAGGAACGAGTTCCTAATTTAAGCTCTTCATCAGCATCTATTTGTTGCGATGTAACATCACCTATATCAACAAGCAAATTGTAGTACACATCATCAAAAGTTCTGGGTAAAAAAGCCGGGCTACACAACCCAGCGGGCTTGAAGAATTTGCAGACATCAATGATCTTGGCTATTGCAACTCTCCACCATTCAAGAGAACTCTGATCGGCAGTATCAATATCGTTGGGCTTATGAGGCCAATACTGAAGTTTACCGCGGTCAGCAGAGGGAACGTAAAGCTGTGGGTCGAATATTATATCGATGTCCGCCTTGACGTCTCGAAATCTAGCGCATTGTGCAACCGTATTATCGAGCGAATAATTTACCGGGCTAAGAATTGCGCCCGCAAATTGCCCCAACTGTGGCTCAACGATCATACCCTCTGAGTTGTGCCCCATCTGATGGTAAGTGCTCATGTCCTCCCCCCTCCGCTATCGCGCCATGCCTGCATCAATATTTCCGGCCGTGCAAAACGTTTCACAGGCCAAGGTTCGACCATTTTTATTAATGCATCAAGCCCATGCACTTGTGCTAATTTTTTAAAATCAGCCGAGGATGATAATCGGTTGGCAACACGCTCCACGGTACGCTCTAAAGAGTCATTCTCGGCAAAAGGGTGCCTGCCAAATGCGGCATAGGACAGGGTAACGCCTAATGAAAACTGATCGCTTCGCCAGTCAATCAAGGGCTTGTCATTCAACAGTTGCTCAGGTGGAGCATAAAGAGGTGTGCCTGGCCCATGCATAAGAAATGTCATGGTTAGAGAGCTTGCTTCAAGATGCCTAGCAATCCCGAGGTCGACAAGCACCGGCATCCCATCAGCGCGAAACATAATGTTATCAGGCTTTATATCGCGGTGAGTAATACGGTGTCCAGCTAAATGCGCAATAGCTTCAGTGAGGCTAATCGCGAGTTGAATAATTTCAGGCGGTTGGAGACAGCCGTTTGAGAGATGATCCGTTAGCGTTCCTCCTGGCAGAAACTCCTCAATCAGATAGATTACTGGCTTCATACCGTCATTAATCATGCCCGTTTCTAACAAACGACAGATGTTAGGGTGATTACACACCTTCAGTGCCGCAATTTCACGTTCAATTCGTGCATTATCTGCACCGCGAATGATGAGCTTTAATGCCAGCTCATCATTATTTTTTTTTACGAGAAACGTATTCTTAAAAGCACCCGTCCCCTTCTCGCCAATGAAAGTCAGGCCTTTATCGGCGCAAATACTTTTTGCTAATTGGGCGGGGGTGTTAGTGGAAACAGGCATTACCAACCAGTGCGTCCATCGCTTTGCGGTTAAGCCACGGAATTAATGGTTTGTTGCGTGAACAAGGTATGACAACCTCCACACCACCACCATCATCAACCACACAGAGTCCCACACCACGCTCATCAAACTCAGCTTTGTTTTTCATTGCACCACTAGAACGTGTGCGAGGCAACACAACATACACCTGATTGGCAAAGCTGGTATTCCGCCAAGCTTGATGAATTGCTTTCCGCCAATTGGTCAACTTAGCCTCAAATGCGATTATTTCATTTTCTGTATTTAGAGATAAAATATCCGTTCGCCCTGAAACATAGTCAAACTCCCGGACTATATTGTGAGTCGCCCTCAGTGAAGAACATGACTGAAAGCAGGAAATAAACACGTCAACTAACTTGACTTCCGTTTGAAACATCAATCTTCCCCTTCCAAGCCTAGCAACAAATAATGTTACTGATTAATTATGCGTTAATTAGAAAGATGTTGTCAAATATTGCATCGGGAAATAAAGAGAAGAAGGGGGAGCGGGGACAAGGACAAGGACAAGAACGGGGACGAGCACGGGAGCGGGCGGGTTAGGAGCAGTAGACGGAGGAGGGGCCGAGGATCTTTTCAAATTCCGCCAGCAGCGATTCGTTGGCTGCGACCTTGTAACGGTCGGAGGCGTTCACCTGCATCCGTTTCCTATCCGGAAAGGTGAAGTGCAGCACCAGCTTGCTGTTCCCCCGGTGGCGCGCGGCGAGCTGCTTGAGGTCATTCAGCACGGTGTCTTCCAACCCCACCACTTGCAGATTAAGGTGGATGGCATTGGTGAATTTTTCCTTGGCGGCCTTTATCGGCATGATCTCGTCCGCGATGACCTTGACATCGTTCTCGTCACGGTCGATTTTCCCCTTGATGAAAAGCGCCTCGTTCGATTCGAGGTACTGGAACGTCTCGGCCAGCGTATTGGGCCAGACGAGCATGGTCGCGCTGCCGCTCATGTCTTCCAGCGTAACGTAGGCCATCTTCTCTTTTTTCTTGGTCAATTGGGTGCGCAGGGCGCTCACCACGCCGCATAACCGCACTTCCTGTTTATTGACGGTGTCGGCCAACTGTCCCGCCTGATGGGTGGCAAGCCGCTTCTGGTCTTGCAGGTAGCGCTCCATCGGATGGCCGGTTATATAAAAGCCGAGCGCCTCTTTTTCGTGCTGCAACCGTTCGGCCTGCGGCCAGTCCGGCAAATCCCTGATGAGCCGCTTCTCGCGGTCGGCGGCGGTCTCGATGGCGGCGAACATGTTGGATTGTCCCATCTGGGTCTCTTCGCGGTCTTTGGCGGCCTCCGCCGTCACGCTGTCCAGCGAATCGAAAAGCGCGGCGCGGTTTTTGTTCAGCCGGTCGAACGCGCCGCACTTGATGAGCGCCTCGAACACGCGCCGGTTCACCTGCTTGCCGTCGATGCGCCGGGCGAACTCGGTAAGCGACGCGAACGGCGCTCCCTCCTGCCGCGCGCGGATGATCTCGGATACGGCGCCGACGCCGACCCCCTTCACGGCGGCCAGGCCGAAAACGATTTTTCCCGCGAGCGCGCCGAAGTCCACCTCCGATTCATTGATGTCGGGCGGGAGTACCGGTATGCCGAGATCGCGGCACTCGTTGAGGTAGAGCACCACTTTGTCGGTGCTGTCCCGTTCGGAGGTGAGCAGCGAGGCCATGTACTCCTCGGGGTAGTTCGTCTTGAGGTACGCGGTCTGATAGCTCACCAGCGCGTAGGCCGCGGAATGGGATTTATTGAAGGCGTATTCGGCGAATTCCTGTATCTGCCCGAAGATGGTGGCGGCCTTCTCCTCGGCGATTTTGTTTTTCTTGCACCCATCCACGAAATCGTGGCGCAGCTTCTCCATCGTTTTGGCGTCTTTTTTCCCCATTGCCTTGCGCAGCGTATCGGCCTGCGCCATGGTGAAGCCGGCCAGTTCGTTGGCGATCTTCATGACCTGTTCCTGATAAACCATGACGCCGTGGGTTTCTTTCAGTATTTCGCCCAGTTGCGGCACGATGTTCTCCACCTTCTCGGTGCCGTGCCTGCGGTGGATAAAGCTGTCGGCCATGCCGGAGTTGAGCGGGCCGGGACGGAAAAGGGCGACAAGCGCGATAATGTCGGTGAAGTGCTCGGGCTTGAGCTTGCGCATCAGGTCGCGCATGCCGCTCGATTCGAGCTGGAAGACCCCCAGCGTGCGCGCATCCTGCAGCAGTTTAAACGTCGCCGGGTCATCCATCGGTATCGCTCTGATATCGAACGCGGCGGCCTTGCCCTTCCGTATGCTTTTCACCGTCCAATCGATGACGGTGAGCGTGCGCAGGCCGAGAAAGTCCATCTTGAGCAGCCCCAGTTCCTCGATATATTTCATGGTGAACTGGGTCACCACTTCGTCCTTGTTCGTTTTGTAAAGCGGGACAAAGTCGGTGAGATCGCCCGGCGCGATAACCACGCCCGCGGCGTGTACGCTGGCGTGGCGCGAGATGCCTTCCAGCACCTTGGCGATCTCCAGCAGCTTTTTCACCTGCGGGTCTTTCTTTTCCATGTCGGCCAGCTTCGGCTCCATCTCGATGGCCTTGGCGAGCGTCATTTTCAGCTCTTCCGGCACCAGCTTGGCGATGCCGTCCACCTCGCCGTAGGGGACGCCCATCACGCGCCCCACATCGCGGATGACGGCGCGGGCCTTCATGGTGCCGAAGGTGATGATCTGCCCCACGTTTTTCGCGCCGTATTTGTCGGTGACGTATTTGATCACCTCGCCCCGCCGGTTCATGCAGAAGTCGATATCGATATCCGGCATCGATATGCGGTCGGGATTCAGGAACCGTTCAAAGAGAAGGCCGTACTTGATGGGGTCGAGGTCGGTGATGCCAAGCGTCCAGGCCACCAGCGAGCCGGCGGCGGAACCGCGGCCGGGCCCGACGGGGATGTTCTGGGTCTTCGCGTAGTTCACGAAATCCCAGACGATGAGGAAGTAGCCGGCGAAGTTCATTTTCTTGATGACCGCCAGCTCCATCCGCATCCGTTCGCGGTACTCTTTTTCCTGTTCTTCGCCGATGACGTCCCCCCGCTTACGGCTTTCCTCCAGCCGCAGGGTGAGGTTGTGGTCCACGAGACTTTCCATGAACTGCTGCGGCGGTTCCTCGGAGGGGACGGTATAGGCCGGCAGGTGATATTCCCCCAGCTTGAGATCGAGGTTGCAACGGTCGGCCACTTCGCGGGTGTTGGTGATCGCCTCCGGCACTTCCTTGAAAAGCATCCGCATCTCGTCGGGCGATTTGAAGTAGAACTCGTGGGCGCTGTAGCGCATCCGGTTGGTATCGCTGATCATCTTGCCGGTGCCGATGCAGAGCATGGCGTCGTGCGCCTCCCAGTGGCTCTGCTCCATGTAGTGGCAGTCGTTGGTGGCCACCAGCTTCAGGCTGTGCTTTTTCGACATCTCGATGAGCGCGGTGTTCACCTTGCGCTGTTCGGGGATGCCGTGGTTTTGCAGTTCCAGATAAAGCCGGTCGCCGAAAACGTCTTTGTAAAAGCCGAGCGCCTTTTCCGTGGCGGCGTCGTCCCCTTTGAGTATCTTGCGCGGCACTTCGCCTTTAATGCAGGCGGTGAGGGCGATCAGCCCCTCGTTGTGTTGCGCCAGGTACTCCTTGTCGATGCGCGGCTTGTAGTAGAACCCTTCCGTGTAGGCGGCGGAGGCTATCTTGCAGAGGTTGCGGTAACCCTTGAGGTTTTGGATGAGCAGAATGAGGTGATAGGTGTTGGGATCGTTTTCACCGTCGCCCCCCGCCACGCCGCCGCGGTCGTGCCGGCTGCCGCCGGTGATGTAGATTTCACAGCCGACGATCGGCTTGACGGGGCTTTTCATCCCTTTTTGGTAAAACTCGATGGCCCCGAAGAGGTTGCCGTGGTCGGTGACGGCCACGGCGGGCATCTTGAACTCCTCGGCTTTTTTAAGGAGGTTGTCGAAGCGTATCGCCCCGTCCAGCAGCGAGTATTCGCTGTGCAGGTGGAGGTGTACGAAGTCCTCGTGTTTCAAAGTTCAACCCTTCCCGAAACCATCCGATTCAGCGAACCCATCCCAGATGGTAAAAATAGGCCTGGCAATTGGGGGTGAGTTGGTCGAAATTCCGCTCAAGGCACCGCCGTGTCCCCTTATTCAGTTTGCCGGATTTGCAGAGCCGCAACGCATCATTTTGACAGGAAGCGCCGGATGGACCGCCGGCCCCCTGCCCCATCGCATCAGCACAGCCGAAGGAGAGCTGGGACGCATGTTTTCGCAAACAGGTATACACATTTTTCTGTTTCACATTCGAGCAAAAACGGGATGCGTCGTCGACGCATTGCGCCATCACGCCGGCCGCCGCATCCCCCCCAATGCAAGACAGAGCAACGGCAATGGCTAATAACGTTTTCACTCCCGCCATCCTTTTACACCGGTTATCATGCGGCGGGCCGCCGACGCTACTGGTCGATGTTGCCAAAATCGGACGGCTTGATGTTGTCCAGCCATCCCTTCCACTGATCGTTTTCGCCTATCTGGTTTTCGGGCCGCACATCGAAGCTGCGGGCCTCCTCCACCACTTTCAGCGCCACCATGATCGGCGCTTTCATCCGCAGCGCCACGGCTATCGCGTCGGACGGGCGGGAATCGATCTTCACGTCCATACCGTGCAGGATCAGGCCTATTTCGGCGTAAAAGGTGTTATCGCGCAGGTCGTTCACGCAGACGTATTTCACCTTGGCGTCGATGCCGTCGAGGATGTTCCGGATGAGGTCGTGCGTCATGGGACGCGGCGTGTTGATCTTCTCCATTTCGAGGGCGATGGCGTTCGCCTCGAAAATGCCGACCCAGATGGGGAGCGTGCGCCGCCCCTCGATATCCTTGAGGATGATGATCGGCATATTGGTCACCGGGTCGAGCGTGAGTCCCTCGACCTTCATTTCAATGCGTGTGCCGTCCTTGTCCATCGCCTTCTACAATCCTCCCTGCGCCAATGTACCAGACAAATTGTACCCCGAAAAAGAGGTGATTGTTACCGGCAATGTCCGCCCCGCCAGCAACGGCTCCCCCTCGAAAACGACCAGATGGTTCCCCGGCGTCCGTCCATAGACCGCGCCCGGCCGTTCGGCCGCCCCTTCGCAAAGCACCTGCTGCGTCGTGCCCACCAATAACATGTTCTTTTGCGCGACGATTTTTCTTTGCAGCAGCATCGCCCGGTCAAAACGCTCCCGCGAGACGGCGCGCGGCACCATATCCGTGCATTCGGCGGAGGGAGTGCCGGGGCGCGGCGAATAGTTGAAGAGGAAAAGCGAGTCGAACGCCACCTCCTCCATCACCCGGATGGTATCCAAAAACTCCGCTTCCGTTTCGCCGGGAAAACCGATCATGATGTCGGCGGAGATGGTGATGTGCGGCGCCGCATTTTTCAGACGGCGGATTTTTTCCATATATTCGGCGGCGGTATAGCCGCGGCGCATCAGGCCGAGGATGCGGTCGCTCCCCGCCTGCAACGGCAGGTGGAACGAAGGAGAGACCTTTTTGCATTCCATCATCGCGGCGATAAGCCCGTCGTTGAGGTCTTTCGGATGGGAGGTCATGAATCGTATCCGCTCCACCCCCTCCACCTTGTTCACCATCCGGAGCAGGCCGGGAAAACCGGCGGATGACGGCAGCCCTTTGCCGTAGCTGTTCACATTCTGCCCCAGCAGATTGATCCCCTTATACCCCTTGGCGGCCAGCCCTTTGACCTCAGCAAGGATGGAACCGGCCGGACGGCTCACCTCCGGCCCGCGGGTATCCGGCACCACGCAATAAGTGCAGCGGTTATCGCACCCCTTCATGATGCCGACCCACGCCACCGTGGCGCTTTCACGCACCGCGCCGTCTTCCGGACGGTCCCATGTGGCGGTATCGTTGAAGGCGACATCGATCTGCCGCGCGCGGGTGGCCCGGAAATCGCCTATCATCTGCGGCAGCCGCTCGATGGCGTCCGGCCCGAAGACCATGTCGACCATCGGGGCGCGGCGGAAAATATCCTCCTTGCGGAGGGATGCCATGCAGCCGCCAAGCGCGATAAGCTGATCCGGCCGCTTTGCGGCGCTCAAAATGCCGAGCTTCGAAAAAACCTTGTGCTCCGCCTTGTCGCGGATGGAGCAGGTGTTGAGCAGAATGAGGTCGGCTTCTTCCGGGTTGGCCGTGGCGGTCAACCCTTCGCGGGCGAGCAGCCCCTCGATTTTTTCCGAATCGTATTTGTTCATCTGGCACCCGAAGGTGAGCAGATGGTAGCGCCCGCCATTTTCCCGCATCGCCGGATTACCGCTAACGGGTTCCCGGATAGAGGTGATAGAGCATCACGTAAATCACCACGCCGGTGACGGAAACATACAGCCAAACCCCAAGCGTCCAGGGAGCTATTTTCTTGTGCTTCTCGAAGTTCTCTTTCAGCGCCCGGTAAAACGTCACCAGTATCATCGGCAGCGCGACCGCCGCCAAGATGGTGTGTGTGCCGAGAATAAAGAAATAAATGCCGCGCACGGTTCCCTGGCCGCCGAACTTCAAGCCGCCGGCGACGGAGTGATACGTGAGGTAGGAAACAAGAAACAGCGTCGAGGCGAGAAACGCCCCCGCCATGCATTTCTTGTGGGTTTCTTTATCCTTCTTTTTAGCGATGAAATAACCGCCGCAGAGCAGCAACGCGGTGGACGCGCTGTTGCAGAACGCCTGAAAATGCGGCAACAGGTGAATAATGCCGTTATCCATTATCGATCCCTTCCCCTGCGGGTGATGAATACGGCCGCAAAAAGGGTGGCCGATGAAAAAGCGGCGATGACCGACACGCAGAACCAGAGCGGAGGGAGATCGGGTATCGCCCCGGGAACGAACAGCTCGTGCTGCAGCGCCGCGATGCAATAGGTGAGCGGATTCAGGCGCACCACCGTGGAGAGCCAACCGGGAATGTTGTGGATCGGGAAGAGCGCGCCGGAAAGCAGCCAGAGCGGGATTAGCCCCATGTTCATGATGGCGTGGAACCCCTGTGTGCTGTCCAGCCGCCACGCGATGAGGAAGCCGACGCCCGCCAGCGAAAAAGCCACGCCGAACAGGATAAAGAGCGAGATGAGGAGCGACGAGGCGGTAAGGTTAAGTCCAATGAACGGCGCGGCGATAAGGAACGGCATCCCCTGCAGAAAGGCGAGCGAAGCGCTGCCGAACAGCTTGCCCAGCACGATTGCCAGCCGCGGCACCGGCGCCACCAGCACCGACTGCAAGAATCCCTCGCGCCGGTCTTCGATGATGGAAATGGTGGAAAACACGGCGGTGAAAAGGAAAATCAGCACCAGTGTGCCGGGGAAAAAATACTGGCGGTAGTTGAGAACCGTCTCGCCGCTCCCCACGCTGAAGCTGCCGGAAAGGCCGCTGCCGATGAAAAACCAGAAAATAACGGGGGGCACCAGCCCGCCGATAACGCGGCTCCGGTCGCGGTAGAAACGGATCATCTCGCGCCGCCACAGCGACCATACCGCGAGCATCAGATTATTCACCTTTGGCCTCCTTCGGGGCGGCGGTCCCCTCCCCTTCCAGCCAGAGCATCCGGCCGGTTTTGTGGACGAATACGTCTTCCAGCGTCGGCTTGCCCACGCTGATGGCGGTGATCTTGCCGGGGAACGCCTCCACTATTTTTGGGATCATTTCGTGCCCGCGCGGCAGTTCCATCCGTATAACGCCGTCCAGCAGCACCGGACGGACGCCGAATTTGGCATCAAGCGTATCGAGCAGCATATCCGGCTCGGCGCTGTGGATTGTTACCACGTCGCCGCCGATGCCGGCCTTCAATTGGTCGGGCGTGCCGGCGGCGATGACCTCGCCTTCGTACATGATAGCCAGCCGGTCGCACCGATCCCCCTCTTCGCCGAGGTGGGTTGTCACCAGCACGGTCATCCCGTTTTTCTTTTTGAGCGCGGTAATGGTTTCCCAGAACTCGCGCCGCGCCGCCGGGTCCAGCCCGGTGGACGGCTCGTCCAGGATGAGCAGCGTGGGACTGTGAATCAGCCCCTTGGCAAGTTCCACGCGCCGCCGGTAGCCGCCGGAAAGGTGCTGGACGGATTCGCCGCGCCGCGGGGTAAGCCCGAAGCGATCCATCATTTCCTCCACCCGCTTTTTCAGCGGAGCGCCGGAGAGTCCGTACAAGTGGCCGTGAAAGGTCAGGTTTTCCTCGACGGTCAACATTTTGTCGAGGCTCGGGTGCTGAAAAACAACCCCCATCATCTTGCGGGCCTCGTCCACGCCCTTCACCGCATCGTGGCCGAAGATAAAAACGGAGCCTTCGGACGGCTCGATGAGGGTGGAAAAGATTTTAAAGAGGGTCGTCTTGCCGGAACCGTTCGGCCCCAGAAAGCCGAAGATATCCCCCGGATCGACTGAAAAATCAATCCCCTTGAGCGCCATCCCCGCTTTTGCATCGCTGCGGGCGGGATAGGTGTGGCGCAGGGAATGGGTCTCTACCGCCTTCATGATGCTCTCTCCGGTGTTTTAGTCTATTGTTTTCGGGAAATCACGGACCCCGTGTGATGATCTTGTAGCCAACGCTGACGCCAATGAAAATGGCTATCGCGATGAGAATGGCGGCAAATATCCACTTGCCCGAGCCCGGCTTTCCTGACTGTTCGTTATCCGCCATAAATCCTCCAAATATGCAATCGCCGTTTAAGCCTTTCGCACTCATAAAGAATAGGATTTTAACACTATTCCCCAAAATATCGACAGCTTTTCGCGCGGGACGGCTTCTAACCATGATTGACAATATCGCGGTACATAGATGACTTGAATTGATTGTATTGGTGGCATAATATACCATTAGTGAAAGCGCGGGACGAATTCAAAGGGCTTCGTAAACTGGCGGACGATTTTTATAAGGACATCGAGAAGTACAAAAAGGGGCTTTTATGAAAGTGAAGAAGGTGCGCATCGGGATCAAGGGCGCGAAAGCGGCGCTGGATGATTTCGTGAAAGCCGGTGAGGCGGCCGAGCGGGGCGAAAAGGTGAAATCCGAAAAAGGGGTTTACTTTGAAAGCCTTGCCGGTTTTCGCAAGGCGTTAACGCCGAAACGCCTGGAACTGCTCCATCTTATCCGGGAAAAACAGCCGAAGAGTTTGCAGGAGCTTTCGCGGTTTTCCGGGCGAAATATGAAAAACGTGATGACGGACGTTTCCTTGCTGGAAAACCTCGGCCTTGTTGAAATGCATCGGGCAAAGAAAGGACGACGGGAAGCGGCGCCCCAAGTGGGCTATACGCGCATCAGCCTGGAAATCGCGGTTTAAAAGGCTCGATAGGCAAGACCGCATTTAAGCCGAAAGGCAAGCTCCAGCACGCCTGAAATCACGCCGCAAGAACAGGCGGTGAACTTCCCGCGTGGTTTTCGGCCCCGAATAGACCACCACAAGGTCGATGTCACTTTCCTCGGTGGCCGTGCCATTGGCGCGGGAGCCGAACAGGATAATTTTATCCGGGTGTATCGCCTCGGCAATCCTGTTCGTTACTCTTTCAACCAGCGCATCCACGACTAAACTATATTGAAATTCGGGCTTTAGAGAAATTATATAAAACGGAAACCTGCGCGGTGCTCGCAACCGGTTTGACTTTTCATCCCCCTTCCACGATTCTGGACGGCGTGGAGGGCATCTATGAATAAAACCGTTTCCGCTTCGCTCTTCGGCGCGGCGTTCGTGGCCGCGCTTTTGACCGCCGCGCCCCAAAGCCATGCCGGCAAACCGGCGAACGGCGCGGCCAACGCCGGACAATCATCGAGCGCCACTCCGGCCCAAGCCGCGGCTGATTGGCCCGGTGGCCGCAAATTCGACCAGGTGTTTATCATTATTCTTGAAAATCAGGACGCCGCGGACGTCCTGCAAGACCCCTACATGAAGGAGTTGGCGCGGCGGGGCGCATACCTCGCCAACTATCACGGCGTGGGGCATCCCTCCTATCCAAACTATCTTGCGTTGACGGGCGGATCGACGTTCGGCGCGACCAGCAACGCACAAAAAAATCTGGACGTCTCCTCCATCGCCGACCTCCTGGAGGCAAAGGGCCTTGGCTGGGCTCAATTCGCCGAAGACTATCCGGGCGGTCCGGCGAATTGCTTCACTGGCGACTACCGGGGCCGCTACGGGCGGAAACACGCCCCGTTCCTCTCCTACACTCCCATCACGCGCGGGCCGCGCTGCTTGCAACATGTAGCCGATGCCTCGAACCTGCCTTTTCCCCTGCCCAGCTATTCGCTGTTCGTGCCCAACATGGATAACGACGGACACGACACCTCCATAGCGTATGCGTCGAATTGGCTGAAAGGTTTTTTGGAGCCGCTTCTCGCCCGGCCGGAGTTGGCAAAGACGCTGGTGGTGGTGACGTTCGATGAAAGCAAAACCGGCAACAGCCCGGTCTATACCGTTTTCCTCGGCTCCATGATCCGGGCGGGAACGACGGATGACACGGTCTATGACCACTACAACCTGCTCCGCACGGTGGAAGACAATTTTCAACTGGGGGATATGGGGCGCGAGGACGCAAAATCCTTCCCGATCACCGCAGTCTGGAAGTAAGGCCCGCGCCAAACGCCCGATACCGGCGGCGCACGCCGATACGCCAAACGAAGTCCATACCCACCTAAGCCGTTCCCGGTGGGTACCCATTTTAATGGGTACGTTGGCGCATTGGCGCCAATGGAGGGCTCATGCCTTGCGGCATGATGTACACAATGTGGCCTATAGGCCATATCCGGCGCGGAGTGAAAAATCTTTCCGCGCCTCCCCAATTGTGTACCCACCGGGAAGGGAACGGCGACGCGGGGAGTAATCCGGGATAGAATGCGGTGATGGCGCATTGGGATTCGGAAAAAATCTATTTCAGCAGCCGCGACTTTTACGCCGACATCATCCGCGAGATACCGCTGGCCGAAAAAACCATCGACGTTGAGGCGTACATCTTCGAGATGGACGAACTCGGCAACCGCATCGCGGAAGAGCTGCGCCGGGCGGCGGAACGGGGCGTGGCGGTGCGGGTGTTGCTGGACGGCGTCGGCTGCCTCCAAACGGCGGAAGGGTTGACGGCCCGGTTCAGCGGCACGGCGGTCGGCGTAAAGGTGTACCATCCGGTGCGCTGGTGGAGCGTTTTCGCGTTCGCGCGCAGCCTCAACCGGCGCAATCACCGGAAGAGCTGGGTCTTCGATTCGCGCACGGCGTATGTGGGAAGCATGAACATCGCGCACAACGATTGGACGGATTACGGCATCCGCGTGGAGGGGAAATGGATCGCGCTCCTCGATCAGGCTTTTGCAAAATGCTGGCTGGGGGCCGCCCGCTGGAGGCAGCTTGCGCGGCCGTCCGCGCTTCGCCGGCGGATGCCGTACCAAAAGGGAAAATGGATACGCCTGAACGACACGCTGCTGAAACGGCGGCGGAATTACAAACTCCTGCTTCAGCAATCGCGCAACGCCACGCAGCGGATATGGCTGGCCAGCGCCTACTTCGTGCCGCGGCTGGGCCTGGTGCGCGCGCTGTGCGATGCGGCGCGGCGCGGGGTGGACGTGCGGATCATGGTGCCCAAAAACTCCGACGTGTTTTTCATGCCGTGGCTCGCCTCGACCTATTTTCTGGGCCTGCTGAACGCGGGGGTGAAGATTTACGAGTACCTCCCCTCCTTCTATCACGCCAAAGTGCAGGTGATAGACGATTGGGCAAGCCTGGGATCGACCAACCTGAACTACCGCTCGCTGCTGCACGATCTGGAGGCGGATGTCGTCGTCACCCATCCGGAAAACCGCCGCCTGCTGGAAGCGGAACTGCTACGCGGCTTTGACAGCTCTAAAGCCGTGACGGTGGAATCGCTTAAGGAGACGCCTTGGTTTCAGGCCATCGCCTCCAAGCTGTTTTTGCTGTTCAGGCGCTGGCTGTAGCTTGGATTACGCCCCCCCTTGGCGAAAAATACGCTTTTCCGCATAGTTATTGACATAGAAACATATCTATGCTAATTTTCATAGGCTTACATACATATAATCGCATTCGGTTGAAACGCAAGGGCGAACAACTCTCTCAGGGAAAGGTGCCATAAGGATGGAATTCAGGATCAAGCAGAGCGAACTGCTGCGCTGTTTACAGAGAGTGCAAGGTTTCCTAAGCCCCAAAAACCAGATTTTGAGCCACGTTCTTTTCAGAACCACCAAAGAGGGGATCGAGGCGTTCGCCACCGATTTCGACATCGGCCTCAAAGGCTCATACATCGCCGCCATCGCCGAGCCGGGAGCCGTCGCCTTGCAGGGACGCCGCCTGTTCGATATCGTCCGTCAGCTTCCCGACGAGGATGTGACCTTCCGCTTTGCCGGCCCCGGCCGCTGCGAAGTCACCTGCGGCAAGTCGGCCTTCAAGCTCGCCACCATCGACGCCGATGAATTCCCCGAAGAACCGAAGCTCCCGATGGACAAGCTCATCTCCCTCGACACGGAGATGTTCAAGGACATGCTGAAAAAGACGGTCTACGCCGTCAGCCAAAACGAAAGCCGGATGACGCTCAACGGCATTCACCTGGAGCTGTTCCCGAACGCCGTCCGCGTGGTGGCCACCGACGGCCACCGCCTCTCCTACGTCAACCGCGCGGTCGAACTGCCGGTGAAGGATACCACCGCCGTCATCATCGCCCGCAAAGCGGTCATGGAAATCGTGAAGCTGCTGGACGAGGAGGAAGGCGCCCTGCAGATCGTGCGGTCCGACAACCGCGTCTTCTTCAAAAAGGGCGGGCTTGTTTTCTTCACCCGCGAGGTGGAGGGGGCGTTCCCGAACTACGAGCAGGTCATTCCCCGGAAAAACACCAAAGAGGCGGTCATCAACATCGAAAAGGCCCGCCAGGCGATCAAGCGCGTGGCGACCGTGGCGGACGAAAAATCCCGGCTGGTGAACTTCAGCTTCAAAAAAGGGAAGCTGGAGATTTTCTGCGAAGTCTCGGACGTGGGCGAAGCGCACGAAGAGATAGAGGTGGAATACAAGGCCGAGCCGCTGCGCATCGGCCTCAACAGCGCCTATGTGATCGATACGCTGGCGCATGTCGCCAGCGAGAACGTGATATTCAGGATGGAGGGGCAGCTCGACGCCGTGCTGGTGAAGCCGACGGACGACGACGATTATCTCTCCATCATCATGCCGATGCGCATCTGATCCGGCGGGCGGATGGCATGACCGGGCGTGGAGCGTTGTAAATCCGCCTATGTCCGCCAGCCCGTCACCCGGTTTTTTCCCCGCCGCCATCGCGGCGCTCTGTTTCCTGCTGACATTGGCCGGAACGGGGCTTTACCGCCGCAACGCGGTTGCAAAATCAGTCCTGATGGATATTCCGAACGACCGCAGTTCGCACACCGTTTCCACGCCGCGCGGCGGGGGCATCGTCTTCGTGGCGGTGTGGGCCGCGCTGATGGCGGCTCTCGCGGGCGGCGGCCTTATCCCGTCCGGTGTGGCGCTGACGCTGCTTCCCCCGGCCCTGTTTGCCGCCGCCATCGGTTTTGCCGACGACCTCCTCACGCTGCCCGCCACCATGCGCTTCGTCCTCCAGATCGCGGCGGCGCTGCTGTTCCTCCAGGGGATCGGCGGCTATCCGGCAATACAGATGGGCCCCTGGCATCTGGACGTGGGGATCGCCGGTGGCATCTTCGCCGTCCTGTGGATCGTCTGGTCCATAAACCTTTTTAATTTCATGGATGGGGTCGACGGCATCGCCTCGGTGGAGGCGATGATGGTGCTGGCCGCCGGCGGTTTTTTCCTTGCCGCCGGCGGCGGCGCCATGTATGGCGCGGCGGCATTTTGGGCGGCCACCGCCGTTACCGGCTTTCTGGTTTGGAACCTCTCCAAAGCCAGGATATTCATGGGAGACGCCGGCTCGTACTTCCTCGGTTTTTTCATCGCGGCGCTCGCCCTGCTGGGGGAGCGGTTCTTTAATGTGCCGCTGCTGCTCTGGGTAATCCTCTACGGCGTCTTCTGGTTCGATGCCACCGCCACGCTGTTGCGCAGGGCCGCGGCGGGGGAACGGTGGTATGCCGGACACCGGAGCCACGCGTACCAGCGGTTGCAACAGGCGGGATTCAGCCACGCCACGGTTTCGGGCCTGACCGCCACGGTAAATATTGTTTTAATCGCATTGGCAACTGCGGCATTTTTCAACAGGGGTTGGCTCTTGGCCTGCTTTGCCGCGGCGGTGGCCGTATTAAGCCTCGCCTATTTCCTCGTGGAAAAGCGCCGCCCGATGTTTCCCCCCGGCCGTTAATGGCCCCTTTGATTCCCATATTTTGAGGTGGCACGATGGAGATCAAAAAAGTCCTGAACGGCCTTGAATGCTCCCCAGCGCTGCTGCGCGAACTGGTGGCATCAGTGCCGGCCGAGCTGCTGAAGGAACACCGCATCGCGGGCAAGTGGTGCATCCACGAGCACGCCGTCCACCTGTGGAAGGTGCAAGTGATGATAAACGGACGGCTCCGCCGCTTCATGACGGAGGAAACCCCGGAGTTCGTGCCGTACTTCCCCGGCACATCGACGCCGCCGGATGAATTGTTGAAACTCGACCTGAAGGAATCGCTGAAAAAGTTCGCGGCGGAGCGGAAGAAGTTCGTCGGAATGCTGCGGCAACTGGCGAAAAAGGAGTGGCACAAGAAGGCGAAACATCCTGAATATGATAATTACACCCCGTACATCATGGCGCGCCATCTGCTGCTGCACGACAACGTGCATATGTACCGCATCGAGGAGCTGTGGCTCACGAAAGAGCTGAAGAAGAAATAAGCGCCGGGAATGGCATCAACCACGAATGTCACGAATGGAAAGTAAAAGAAGGGGGTGAAAATGTATTTCCTTCCCTCTTCCCACTCCTTATTTATTCGTGTCCTTCGCGTTATTCGTGGTTAACGCTGAAAGGGATTCTTCGTTTCACTCAGATGACAAGCGGGAGAGATTCTTCGCGGCGGTTATTTCACCATGTCGGGCGTGAAGCCTTTTTGGAGCAGAAACTCGCCGTACGCCTTGTCCTTCACCAGGATATGCCCTTGCAGCCACTCTGAAACCACCGTGATGATCTCGGCGGCGATGATCCTGCTTTCGCTTTTCCCGGCCTTGAAGCGGATATAGAGGTCGCGCGCCGCTATCAGGAACTGGTCGTGCTCGGCTTTGTGATCGGCGTATCCGGGATATTCCAGCCGGCAGAGCGTGATTTCCTCTTCCAGGAAGTGGGTCATGGTGTAGGTCAGCAGGGAATCGGTCACCTCGTTGACAACCTCTTTATCCCTCTTGCCCAGCGCGTTGGCGCGCAGGACGTTCAAAAAGCCGAACAGCACCTTGTGCTGGCTGTCGAACCGCTCGATGCCGGTGGAAAAAATCTCGTCCCACTCCAGCTTCGGCATCATCGCGGCGCTGCGCGGATCCATCACGTATTACCCCGTTCCTTCGTGGTTGTCATTTCGTTAATACACTTTATCGCATTTCCCCTTCGGGGGTAAAGGGAGAATGCGCGAGCCTCAGCCGAGGGGGAGGAGAAGCCGGGCGGTGGCGCCCCGCCCGCCGGGGTTATTGTGCAGGGTCAGCGCCCCGCCATGGTCGCGCGCGATTTTCAGCGAGAGCACCAGCCCCAGCCCGGTGCCGTGCGTTTTGGTGGTGTTGAACGGGGTAAAAAGGTTCTTCGCCGCTTCCGGGGATATTCCCTTGCCGCTGTCGACGATCTCCACCGCCATCATCATCCCCTTCTTCTGGCGGGGGTTGATGGTTGCGGTCGGGTCGAGCGCCGTGCGGGTGCGTATCCGCATGACACCGCCGCCGCTGGTCGCTTCCACCGCGTTTTTCACGAGATTGAGGATGGTCTGCGTTATTCTGCCGGGATCGATGTTTATGGGCGGCAACGAGGGATCGTAGTCGCGCACAAGATCGATTTTTTTTCGCTTGAAAACCGCCTGTTGCAGCAGAATAACGTCGTCGAGCAGCCGGTGGATGTTGGTCGTTTCCATCGTCAGCTTCCGCCCGCGCCCCATGTCCATCAGCTCGGTCACGAGGCTGTTGATCCGGTCGGTTTCGTTAATGATGAGCGAGCAGTATTCGGCCAGCGCGCCGTGCTCCTTGCCGATGAGCTGCGCCGCGCCGCGGATGCCGCTCAGGGGGTTCTTGATCTCGTGGGCCAGCCCGGCGGTGATCATGGAGAGCATCGCCATCTTTTCTTCCTTCTCGAACTCGCTGTGCAGTTCCTTTTTGCCCGGCGTGTCCTGCGCCACCACGCATGCGCCGGTGGCGGATTGCCCGTAGTCGATGGTGTGGACGGCAAGGGCGATGGTCCGCTTTTCGGCCTCGCCCATCAGCGCAAAATCGTGGTTGAGATAGCTCATTCCCTCCCGGAACAGCCGTTCGATATGGATGGTCACCTCCGGCGCCCGGCTGGCGAAAAGCTCCGGCGCGGCGGGCGTGCCGCCGGCCGGCACGCCAAAGGTTTCGCGGAAGGCGGGGTTCATGAACACCGGCTCGAGATTCTGGGCGAATACCGCCACCCCGTAGGGGAACGAGACCAGCACATTGAGCGGATTAAACCGTTCCATCGTGGGTATTACACGGGAAAGCGCGTTGCGGCGCAAGGAGAAAAGAAGGGGCGCGCCGGCGCGCCGGTTTTCATAACCGCCCCCTCCATCGATACCAGCCGGCATTGGCCGGCCCGCGGCTCATTTCAGGTGCAACGGCACGCTGGTGGAGACCACGCCCGACCTGAAGAGCAGCCGCGTCTTGATAAGGAACGCCGTATGGTTGTGCAGCAGGTGCTCCCACCACCGCGACGGCACGAATTCCGGCAGGATCACCGTTATCACGCCATCCTTGTAGACCTTCCGCACCTCGTCGATATAATCCAGCAGCGGCTCAATCACCGAGCGATACGGCGAATCGAGCACGAGTATCGGCACGCCCATGCCGTATTTACTCCACCCTTCCCGCGTCATCGATGTCTGCCGCTCGTCAAGGCGCACATAAACCGCCACCACATCGTTGGATATCGCGCGGGCGTAGCGGATGGCGTTCAGCACCGGGCGGTTCATGCCGCTGACCGGGATGATGACCGAGTGGTGGCCGTACTGGGTATCGCCATTGTTTTGGGCCACCGCCGCCTCGCTCTCCTCCAGCACCAGCTGGGAGGCGACGCGGAGGTAATGTTTCTTGATGGAAAGCATCAAGTAGATATGCACCGGAATGGCGATCAGCACGAGCCACGCGCCATGCATGAATTTGGTCGAAGCGACCACCGCCAATACCACCCCCGTGATCGCCGCTCCGACGCCGTTCAACGCCGCCGCCCACCGCCAGCCGCGCCCGCGCTTCCGCATCCAGTGAACCACCATGCCGGCCTGCGAAAGCGTGAACGCCACGAATACCCCCACGGTATAAAGCGGGATCATGGCATGGGTCCGGCCATGAAAGAGGACGATCAACGCCCCGGCGAACAGCGACAGCAGCAGGATGCCGTTGGAAAAGACCAGCCGGTCCCCCTGGCTCATCAACTGGCGCGGCAGGTAGTAGTCCCGCGCCATGATGGAGCTGAGGCTTGGGAAACCGGCGAAGGCGGTGTTCGCCGCCAGCACCAAAATCATGAAGGTGGCGAACTGGAGCGCGTAAAACATCACCCCGCCGCCGAACACCCTTGCCGCAAGCTGGGACAGCACGGTCACTTCGGGTTTCGGCAATATTTCGGCCTGATGCACGAGGTAGGTGATGCCGATGAAAAAGAACGCCAGCAGCGCGGCCATCCAAACAAGCGTGAGCGAGGCGTTCTTCGCTTCGGGTTGCTTGAACGAACGCACGCCGTTGGCCACCGCCTCTATGCCGGTGAGGGCCGTGCAGCCGGAGGAAAATGCGCGCAGGATGAGCAGCAGCGGCAGGGCCTCCAGCGCGGGGGAGACCGCGGCCTCCGGCGCCAGTTCGCCGGAAACATTATGGAACAGGCCGAAAACGATCAACAGGCCAAGCGAGCCGATAAAGAAAAACACAGGGAAGGAAAAAAGAAATCCCGATTCCCGCACGCCGCGCAGGTTCACCACGGCGATGAGCGCCAGCGCGGCAAGGCATATCTCCACGGTGTACGGAAAAAGTCCCGGAAAAGCCGAGGTTATGGCCGCCACACCGGCGGAAATGGAAACCGTCACCGTCATCACATAGTCGATCATCAACGCCGCCCCCGCCGTGAGGCCGAAGCCCTCCCCCAGATTTTCCTGCGCCACGATGAAGGCGCCGCCGCCCATAGGATAGGCCCGAATGGTCTGCATATACGAGACCGCCACCACCGCGATCAGCAGGGCGATGGCCAGCGCGACCGGCAGCGAAAAGCGGGTAAGGGCTATCCCCCCCAGAACGAGCGGCAACAGCATCTCCTCGGTGGCGTATGCGACCGACGACAGCGCATCGGACGAAAAAACCGCCAACCCCATCGCGGCGCCAAGCCGCTCGTGTTTTTCACGCGCGGAATCGAGCGGTTGCCCAATAAGAATCGTTTTCCAGGACATCGGCTCTCCTTAATTTATGCCCACCACCGCCAGAAGGCGATGACCAACAGCACCACAAAGACCAGCGCAAGGTTCATGTACGCCAAGAAGTAAAATGCCTTTTGCGGCGCGGTTTTTGGGGGAGTGCGCGTTTCATCGTAAGCGCCGGACACCGGCAGGCCGGCCAGCTTTTCCGCCCCGTGGGGGGCTTTTGCCAGCGCGGCGGTGAGGTCCATTCCCGCCTGATGGCGGAAATGCTTGCCATCCTTCCAGCGGAAGAGATTGCTCACATCGTACACTTTGCCGTGATACGCGATAAACGCGGGGCGTTCCTCCGTGCCGTCGAAGGCCGCCAAAACATCGGGGGCAAAAACGCCGTCCGGCGGATGCTCCGCTTCAAGCAGCCCCTCCTTCAGCTTCGGCCCCACAACCTTGACCACAAAAAGGGCGGTGCCGATCATCAGCAGATAGATGAAAATCTTCACACCGAGCAGCATGCCCCACCGGCCATCGATAAATGTGTGCCAGCCGTTCACCCGCGCAAGAGTGAGCAACAGTCCGGAGAGGCCCACCACCGCCATCGACACAGCCCCCAACCGCACCTCAGCGGGGGGAAGCCCCTTCTCGGCGTAGCGGGGACGGAGAATGATATGCACATACAGGATGGTGCCAAACCAGAAAAAAGCCGCCGTCACATGCAAAAAGCCGATGACCGCGCGCAGGGCGTTTCCCATCGGCAACAGCGGCGGCGCGGGGGCGACGGGCCACTGATGCCCGTTGGCTTTGAACGAAAAGCCGGTGACGTTCAGCTCGCCGCCATTGGGATCGGTATGGCAGGCGATACAGGGCTGGCCGGTTTTTCGGGCGTGGCCGAAGGTGGCGTGGGCGGCTGGAACAAAAAACGCGGAAACCGCCATAAAAAACAGCGCGGCAACGGCGAAACGGGCAATGCGGGACATTTTCAAAAGCCGCGGTTCGCCGCGCCGGGCGCGAAGGCCGCGCATCCCCATGATGACCGGTACATCCCGTTTACACTACCCCAGCGCCATGCGAAGAGCAACTCTTCTTCGGGTGGCCGTTTGGATACCGGGACCGGCCCTATTTCTTGATGTTAACCTGTCCAGCGCCGCCGATTTCCTGCGGCGCCGGAAAGGCGGCCCGCCGCCGCTGCGCTTCCGCTTCGCTGACTACGATTTTCAGCAGGCGGAAAACCGCCAAGAACAATACTGCGGCACACCCCGCCAAAATGGCCTTGAGCAGGGATATGCTTGCCATCACGCTAAAAATAGCGGAATTGGCGACCGGCGGGCGATGCCCGGCATAAGCGGCTTTCGTATTGTCGGCAAGCTCATTGATAAAGGCCGCGAGATGGCTTTGCGCCAATTTGATATGCTCGCCCAAAGCCTTGTTGCGCGCCTCATAGGTGCCGCCTGGCACGGGACCGACGGTATCAAGCAATTTCAGGCGCTCTTTCAGTTTTATCAGCTTGCCTTCCATCCTGGAGATGTCGTCGAAAATGGCGTTCGTTTCGTTTATCAATGAATAATACTGGGAGTTATAGCTGAGGAGCATCCCCATAACCGTTTTATCGACGCCCTGAGGGCTGTTATCGGATAAATTCGCGCTCGTCTTCGGGGCGCTTTCGTTCGGGATGCGCGCCAAGTTCATCTTGTACTCAGCCTGTTTTTTCTTTATGTCTATAGTACTGGAGAGCAATGAAATATCGTTTGCCAATTTGTTCCGGTATTCATCGACGTTGGGCACCGTTTTTTCATTAAAAATAAGGTGTTCAATGGACGCCATCTCCATCTTGAGCTTTTGCCGTGTTATCGAATTAGACGCTTGGGATAACAGCGCAAACTCCTCATCGTTACCGATAGAGCGGTTTTGCTGTTTAGCGCTTTCGGGATTGCCGGCGTTAACGGTGCTGGATGTTTTCTTTGCATGGCTGGCGGCGGCCTGATCGTCGATTTCGTCCAGAACCGCCGTTATATAGCTGTATGTGGCCACATTGTCCGTTTCGGTTGGCATCACCCCTTTTGGGTTGTACTGCGCGGCAAGCGGAAGGCAGGATTCCAAAACAAACGTGGAATATTGCCTGACGAGTTCTTCCACGAACTTTTTCTGGAGGGACATGGGCATTAACGGCAACGGCTGAAAAGAAATCGTGAACTTCGAAGGAAAATAGCCGTTGATTTTCTCGTAATTGGAAACCACCTCCTGCGGAGACAGCTTAGGCTTGGAAAGCGCCGCAATCGCGAGTTGAATGTCCAAGGGATAAACCTCGGACACGGAAAGCGCGCTGGAAAGGGATTCGGAAGACCAGCGGCCATTTTGCCCCAATTCGGGAATGGCATCAGCCGCCTTGCGAACAATATTGTTGGATACCAAATCATTTTTATCAAACCGCCGGCCATTCGGGTATTTACCGCTGTTGATCTCAGGAAAACCTATTTCCAGAACAGCCTGCGTTGAGGGTAACGGAAGAGTCTTTAGAAGATAATAATAGCCGCCGCAAACACCCACAACGAATGCCAGCAGAAAGCTCCGCCAGTATTGTTTCAGCTTCATAAGGTAGGAGAGAATATCAATTTCTTCAGGAGCGCTAAACCCTCTGTCTCTTTTCATTTCAACTCCACCTGATTACCGATATGAAAGTTGCCGCCGATAATGGACGCCATAAACTCCGGATCAATTCCGCGTATCACTTCAACCAGATATATCGGAATATTCAAATTTATCATTAGGGTTAAATGTAACACCGACATCAAATTATTTCCATCGTTTTATTATTCAATGCATTACTTGATCCCGGCATTCCGCCCGCCCCCCATCGCGTAACATTGTCCTGCATCCATAAACACTGCTTATCAGCCGCGTTATGGATGTATTCCCGTTCATGATGCGTGACAGAGGATAAAACCGAACTCATCGTTAATCGTGGTTGCCGCTTATTTAGGCGGATGGGGTCAGAATTTCCGGTTGAAGTGCCATTGGCAGGCCGTGGAAATAATCGTTTTCAAGTCCGAGTATTTCGGTTTCCAGCCTAATTCCATGGCTGCCTTTTCGTTTGAGGCGACAAGGCTGCCGGGGTCGCCCGCGCGACGTCCCACGATACGGTGGGGAACGGGTTTTCCCGCCACTTCAGCGAGAATGGCAAACGCATCTTTCACGCTGGAGCCAACGCCCGCGCCGAGATTGAAAACATCAAACGGCTTTGCCGTATCGGCCATAATGGCTTTCAGCGCCAGCAAATGTCCCGCCGCAATATCGGCTACATGAACATAATCGCGTATTGGCGTGCCGTCCGGCGTTTCCCAATCCCCGCCGAACACATCGGTGGTAATCCCTTTTTCAAGATTGTTGAGGACGATTGGAATGAGGTTCTGTTTTACCTCCTGGGATTCGCCGCCGCGGCCGGCGGGATCCGCCCCCGCCGCGTTAAAGTAGCGCAGGACAATCGCCTTGAACGGAAAGGCCGCGCTGTAATCCCGTAAAACGGTTTCGAGCATCAGCTTTGACCTGCCGTAAGGGTTGATCGGATTGACCGGGTGCTTTTCGTCCACCGGCAGGTATTGCGGTTCGCCGTATACCGCGGCCGTGGAGGAGAAAATAAACCGGCTGCAGCCGTGGGCGCGCATCGCATCCAGCAGAGTGAGTGACTTTGCGAGGTTGTTGGTGTAATAAAGGTCGGGGCGCTCCACCGATTCCCCCACTTTTATTTTGGCGGCAAAATGCATGACGGCGCCGATCTGATAGCGGCGAAAAACGGCATCGAGCAACTGGTGGTCGGCGATATCCCCTTCGTGAAGCGGCACCCCGGGCGGAACCGCCTCCCGCTTTCCGGTGGAAAGGTTGTCCAGCACAACCGGCTGGTATCCCGCTTCCAAAAGGCTGTGGACCGTGAACGAACCGATATATCCGGCACCACCAGCAACAAGTATCGTCTTCATTCTATGCATGATAACCGATTACACAGTTGGCATGGCGGGGCCATGCCATGCATTCAAGCGCATAATCCATTTTTTGGATTTCCGCCTTTTCCGGTTTTGTGCCATGCAACGGTTTGCCGTATCCCTTCTTCAGGAGTGAAAGGGGGCCGCCAACCATAATCGTTCATGAACTGTTGGGCGGAAAAGCGGTATTCGTCAAAAAGCCGTGAAACGGTTTCGGGGGTAAGCATCATCCGCCATCCCGTTATCCGGCCGACAGCGGCGAAGATGAGCGCAATCGAATCCAACAGCCACCGGGGAAAGAAAAATATGCCTTGTTTCCCGGAGTAGCAGCGGCTAATGGCGGCATAGAGCTCGGCGCTGGTGAGATCCGCGCCATCGTTCAGGAAATAGGTGCGCACCGTCGGCGGCTTCATATGGGGTGCCCGGATGACGGCAAAGATTGCATCCGTAAAGTTGCCCGAATAAAGCATGCTCCGTTTACCGCGGGCCGCGCCCAACGGCATCGGTATTCCCTTAGAGGCCATTTTCAGCAACAGCAGCATGTTCCCCTTGTTCCCCGGCCCATAAACCATGGGAAGCCGAAGGATCACGCACCTTGACCCCCACTGTGAAGAAAAAAGGGCGGCTAATGCCTGCTCCGCTTCCCATTTGCTTTGGCCGTAAGCATCTCCGGGGAATGGCGGTGAGTCGTCAGGAATGATGCCTTTGCTGAAACGGCCTCGGCCAAATACAAACACGGAACTGGCGAAAATAAAGGTTGCAACACCGCTCTCGATGGCGGCCTTTGCCAGCCGCGTGGTGGCGCGCACGTTTGCTGTTCTGAATTCTTCCAGCGGATTTGCGGCGGTTTCATGCATAACGTGTACACGCGCGCCCAGATGCAGCACCACCGAGCCGGGCTCAAAACGCAATGGGACATCTTCGCTCAAGAGATCGTTGGTTGGGATGGGGATAATGCGCATTCCCGTAGGGGCGGCCGTTTTTAGAACCGACCCCAAAAAACCGCCAGATCCCGAAATATAAACGTTTATCGTGTCCGGTTTCATGCCGCACATTGTAAACCATCCGCCCCTCGATACAACGGAAAAGCAGATGGCGCGCGCCTTTTGTCATTCAAAAGGCAGGCGAGGCGGGGCTTATGCGCACTGCTTAGACAGTACCGGAAAGGGCCGCAACAATCTGCTTGACCGCCGCAGCGGGAGAAAACATGCGCCGGGCCAACGCACACCCGCGCGCGGACATTTGCTTGCGCCCGGCGTGGTCGTCCGCCAGTTGTTCGGCCAGCCCCCGCAAAGCGTC
>JACRGQ010000012.1 GCA_016217735.1 Nitrospinota bacterium | reverse complement strand
GACGCCTATGCACCCATAACAGGTATTTCAAAAGCCTTGAGGAGTTGATTGTCGTTATCGGAAAACAGTTGGATAAATGGCTGAGGCCAAACGGACAGCTTAAAAGACTATGCGCAATTATTTAAGACGCTGTGTATAGAAATACATTCGAATGATGAATTTGCTGCAAAGCTTGGTGATATTGTTCCGGTCTGGGGTGGGGGAAAACAACAAATACTGTCCCTAAACGCATTAGGTATGCTTGAAGAATTAGCGTATCTTCCCGATTCTTACGGAATTGCGAAAGTAAAACGCCAAGAGTATTTTGAGATAAGTGGTGCCGGAAAAGCTTCCGATAATTCCGTCGTGATTGACTACGGCACATTAAATAAATTAAGCGATGTTGTTCAAAAACTAATTTTTTCAGGAAGGGAGATTGTAAGAGTTGGGCAGCTAGATAAAGGCGGCATTCTGATATATTTTGGAAAATCAATTAAGGAAACGGCGGAAACCTATCAAATCGTTCGTGACGAGACGTCGAGTATCAATATTGATTGGCTGGAAAAGGAGAGGATAGGCATAACCTTTAGCATGCCTTATGGAACATTCCAGAATAGTTCCCAAATCTCAGTCTTCAATAAGCGACATCCGCTTATTTCTTGGATGGAAGCTGCACATTCGAGGAGTAAGAAAAACAACAATAAACGCATAATGGCACTTTTGGATGGATTATCTTCAAAATTGTATGAGTCAGCAAAATGGGCAAATCTAGAAGAGATATCCAAATTAAATCAATTTATTGCAGGGTGGAAAAAAATCACAGATATAGCGCCTGAGGATTATCCCCCTGTGGCTTTTGAAATGACGAAAGCCCAATTTGAGGGGAAGGAACAAGATTGGTTTTTGAGAATACAAAGAGAACGGGCTTTCTCGACACTCAAGCCGCATGGCAAGGTAAAAAGAACGACTGGAAAACCGAAGGATCGAACTAAAAATGCAGAAAAGAAAAAGATCGCAATAAAGAAACCAAAAAAAGGCCCAAAGAAGATCGTAAAGAAAAAAGCACGAAAATAATTTCGATATCAACATACATTGCATCGGGTTCAGGGGTAGGTCTTGTTTTGTGGCATTTCGGCGCGTACATGAGATAGTCACGAAAAGCGTTTACAGGTGATGGCTGGCCGGTTTAGGTGCGACCTTAACCCTTACCGCAGGACTTTCTTCAGCAATTTAATAAACGGGTTGTTCCCCATTTTTGCGGCGTAGTGGTATTTCGACGACTGCCGTATCACATCGGAATAACTGGGATACAGGTGGATCGCCTGCCATATCCGCTCAAAGGGAATGTTGAAATGTTTTGCCAACTGTATCTCGTGCAGCACCTCGGAGGCATGCATGCCGAGTATGTGGGCGCCGATGAATTTTCCCCTGCCATCTAAAATAATTTTGCTCATGCCGAACTCTTCGATGTCCGTCCGCGCCCTGTCGATCTTGCTGTAATCGAAGCGGAGCACCTTGATGCTGTCGCCGTGGGCGGCCCGCGCTTCCTCTTCCGTGAGGCCCGCGTGCGCCAGCTCCGGGTCGGTGAACGTGCACCAGATCACATGGCTGTAATCGGCCTTGCGCTTGACGGGGAGGAATGCGTTGGAACAGGCGAGGATCGCCTGGTATTCCGCCATGTGGCTGAAGCGGTACGGGCCGGTGACATCGCCGCAGGCGTAGATGTTATCCGATGCGGTCCGCAGCCGTTCGTCCACCTCGATGCCGTTGCTGTTGTGGCGGACGCCCGCTTTTTCGAGGTCGAGCCCGTCCGTGTTCGGTTTTCGTCCCGATGCGATAAGTATGCTCTGCGCGGTGATCTCTTTGCGCGGGCCGCCATTTGTTTCCACGGTGAGGGTTATCCGCGATGCGTCGCCCGACAGCTTCACCGCCTTGGCCGACGTTACAATGTTCAGTCCCTCGCCCAGCATTTTGCCCGCAAGCATGTCCGAAAGCTCCCGGTCTTCCCGGAACAGTATCCGGTCGAACATCTCCACCACCGTGGTTTCAACGCCCAGCCGGTTGAGGGCCGAGGCCAGCTCTATCCCGATGGGGCCGCCGCCGAGGACCACCAGCGAGCGCGGCAGCGTATCGAGCGAGAACACCGTGTTGTTGGTGAGGTATGGCGTTTTATCGATCCCTTCGATGGCGGGGATGAGCGGGCTGGAGCCGGTGGCTATGATTATCTTGTTGGCGGTGATCGTTTTGCCGTCCATCACCACCGTGTGGTTATCGGTGAACCGCGGGCCGCCGAAAAAGAGGTCGATCCCCAGCGCCTTGAAGCTTGCGGGGAGGTGGGTGTTGTAAACTTTTTCAACGATGGAGCGGACGTGCCGCATTGCGCCGCCGGTATTGATGGCGATGGGGGATGCGGTCGTGAGGCCCAGCGCGTCCAGATGTTTCAGCTCGTGCGCGGCTTTGGCGGTTCTGATGAGCGCTTTGCTCGGCACGCAGCCGAAGTTGGTGCATTCCCCGCCCAGTTTTCCCTTTTCTATCACGGCGACGCTTTTGCCGAAACCGCGCGCCATTTTGGAAGAGACCAATCCGGCCGCGCCGCCGCCGAGAATCAGCAGGTCGTAATCGAATTTTGCCATTTCTTCTTTCCCCTAAATTGTCATTCTGAGCCGCAGGCGAAGAATCTTTTTCCCGAAAGAGTTCCTTCGGTCGCCAAGGCTCCCTCAGGATGACGCAAACGCTTTGTGCTTTGCTTCTCCCGCGATTTTAACACACGTTGTGCGTGACGCCGGTTTTCCGGGGACTGTTGTGCGGGACGGAATGGAAATAGTTATATCCGGGCAGGATGGGTTATAATCATATTGGCGGGAGAAACTCGGACTGAAACCGTACTGAAACCATGCAAGATTTGTCGCCGAAGGAATTAAAGGCCATAGGCGATTAAGAGGCATTAACTTGGTTGTAGTAGGGGGAAATGGTCATGGGCACAAATTCTTTTCAGCGCTCCGATTTTTCCGGATATTCAATCCCGTTTCCGGCGCGATGCCTTGTTCTTCTGGCGGCGGCGTTCTTCCTTGCCGCGGGGAGCGCGGCGGCGGGGCCGGAAATCGACCGCACCTCCTATACCGGCGCAACCGTCTGCGGGTACTGCCATGCGGACATTTATGAGAGCTGGAAAAAATCATTCCACGCGCGGGCATTCGGCAGCCCGATTTTCCAGAAAGCGTACCGGCAGGCGTTTATCGACACCGACGGAAGGGCGAAGGATTACTGTTTGAAATGCCATGCTCCCACCACTCTGGCCACCAAGGATGTCAATGCGGAACTTCCCGTCACGCGGGAAGGGGTTACCTGCGATTTTTGCCACACGGTCGAGGCGGTGGACTTGAAGAACATGACCGCTCCGTTCAAGCTGGACGTGGGCGGGCAAAAGCATGCCTCCATGAGGTTGCTGGGGCCGAAACCGAATCCATCCGGTTCAAATCCCGCCGCCCACCAGGCGGCGTACGCCCAGTGGTTCAACAAGTCGGAACTCTGTGGCGGATGCCATGAGATGCTCAACGCGAACGCCCTGAAAGTGGGCGAGACGTACAGCGAATGGAAGGCCTCGGAATATGCCAGACAGGGCATACAGTGCCAGGAATGCCACATGTCCGCGATAGGCGGAACTCCCTATGTGTCATCGGTTAAAAAACCGCAAAAGACAACCATTGCCGACCACAGCCTTTTCCATGACAGGGAAAGGCTGGGCGGCGCGGTGGCGATAGAGATACTGTCGGCCGCGCTCAACAAAGAGGGGGCGTATGTGGTGGATGTTGCCATGACGAATGCGAAGGCGGGGCATAACATCCCCACCGGCTCGCCGTCCCGCGCGCTTACGCTGGAGGTGGGCGTGGAAGGGGATGGATTGGTCCGCGTGGTGCAGGTGCGGGCGTTCGGCAAACGCATTCTCGACAAGGACGGCAACTGGCTGACAACCGAGGCCGATATCCAGTTGAAAGGGATGACGGAAAAATACAACACGGCGTTGACGCCGATGGAAACGCGGAAGGTTCGTTTTGTGTTCGCCAACGTGCCGGCGGGGAGCCTAAAGGTTTCCGCCAAGGCGTTTATCACCCAAAACCCGGTGGTTGATTCCGAGGAACACCTGCACGTTCCACTGGGCGTGGCGGAACAATAACGCTCCAGGCTTTGTACACCAGAGCGCGCGCGATTTCTCCGCCACCGCACCCGGATGAATACCAGCCACGGGGTTTTTCGCCTCGATGGCTGGTTTGGCGTTTTTGAAAGGAAATGGTGCCGTTGGCGGATTTGAAGGGTGTAGTTTGTCATCCTCGCCGGAAAATGGGGTTTGGGGGATATGGAAAAAAATTGACGGAAAAAGTTGCGGCGGCTATCATGTGCCTCTGTCCTTGTTTTGGGGTGAAATGTGAAAATTCTGAAATGAGGTTTTTTGTTACGAAACGAATATCCGGTTTCTGGCTCTGTAATGCTGGAACCGGAAATTCCGGTGTTTGGCGGATTGACGGTTCGGGCGAAAAAAACCTGTGACTTGGCAACGTGTAATGTACGGCTTATCAACGTTTTTTGGGTGGATAGTTAATGCAAAATGAAGCAGGTCTTTGGGCACGGATAAAACCCAAAAAGATTCATATCCGCCACTACTTTGGCGGGCTGGCGTTCATATTGTTGCTGGGCCAGCTTTTCTCCGGCCTCTACATGATCTTTTATTACGAACCGTCGCTGAAAGAGACCTATAAAACCGTCCAATACTTCACCAACGAGGCGTTCCTTGGGAGCTTGACCCGCAACATCCACCGCTACGGCGCTTTCTTCATGGGTGTCGCCATTTTTATTCACTTTTTCACCGGCTACTTCCGGAAAGATTATCAAGGAGGCCGGAAGAAGTACTGGCTCACCGGCGTTCTCCTTTCAATATTGTTCGTCTCCTTCCTCATCAGCGGCACCATTCTGCCGTGGGAATGGAAGGGGTACTGGATGATGGAGATGTTTAACAACTGGCTTAAGCACATCCCGCTGGTTGGCGACTACCTCTACAACTTTATGATGGTTACCTACACGCCCACCCGCAATTTCGTGATACACGACATCGTGTTGCCGATAATCACCTTTGTCCTCCTTGAAATACACTGTATCTCGCGTTTCAGGAGACGGGGGATGGCGGACTATTTTATCCGCCAGACGTTCGCATCGATCCCGCTTATCATCGCGATCATCGCCATGAGCGTCGTCTTCCCGGTTCCTTCGGCGGATCCGGAAAGCATCCCGTTTCCAATGGATGGGATGTACATTCCGGCTCCTGAGTGGTTCTTCGTCACGTTCGAGCTTCCGTATTGGTACTATCCTCCCCGAAACTGGCCCCTGTTCCTCTTTTGGATCCCGTTTTTCTTCCTGGCGTTGGTGTTTATCGTCCCGTACCTTTTCAAAAGGAAGAAGAAGGGGGCGCACCAGGATAAAGTGGCCGCAAAACTCTCCCGGCGGATCAATCTGGTCTACATGGGGGTGGGCGGCATCGTGTGCATCTTGATGGTCGTGGGGCTTTTGTGGGGAAGCGTGAAAGCCCCCTGGATGGGATGCAACAGCTGCCACAACATAGCGCAGGGGGACCGGATGGGAATACCTCCGGTAAGCTACAAAGATACAAAGCGAAACCCGCTCCTTCTCGACAACCGCTGGATGATGAGGCATTGGTATGAACCGCAAGTTGTTTGGTAAAAATCTCTTCCGCGCGATTGCCCTGCCAGCCCTGATGGTGGGAGCGGTATCGGCTTGCACACTCGATAAGATTCCCGGCAACCCGACACAGGTGCTCAAGGATTATATTGACGCCGTTCAGAAAGGCGATTTCAATACCATTTACGCGTTGAGTCAGGTCACCGCCAGGCAGAAGAAATGGATCCAAAAGAGCGAGAGCGGAGATGTTCAAAAACAGGAGGCCGAACACTTTCAAAGGCATAAGGCTATTTATGATGCCACTGCCGCGGACATGGCAAATGTTCAGTGGGCGGAAAAGTTCTTTTTTCCCCCTTCCGCCAAAGTGGAAATCGGGAAACCCCATGATCCTGTGCCAGCTGAAAAGAAAATGGGCGATGCTTATGAAAAAGGGGTTGTCGTTGTTTCCACTGTTTCCGTCTCCTATCCGAAGCCCGAAGAGGCCCCTGAATATAACGGAGTGAAGGTGAAAGACGCTGTTTACGAATGCAGCCTTCGGAAAATCCGGCACGACGAAAGCGTAATGATATACTCTTACGATGACAAATGGTTTTTTGCCGGGTGCGTTGTCAAAGACACTTCGGCTCGGTAACAGCGAACAGCCCTATGGGGTGATAAACCGGCCGGGAGTGAGTCTCGGCCTTCCCGTAATTGAAGATGGCACGGGGTCCGGGCGGACGGTTTTTAAGGAAGTGTATCTTTTAGGTTGCAGATTATTTAGCCTCGGTTTATGTGCCACTGTATCTTTGCTGTTGCGGCCTAATTTAACGGCAATGTGATCGTTTTGACAAGAACGCAATGTTCAATATCCATAGTTATGTTAACGTAACGATGAATATATTTGATGTAAATGGCAATGTAGCTGGCTTAAAAACAATGATGACAAAAATTGTCACATTTTTTCTTTATCACCAACACAATCGTTTTCCCCCATGCTTTTCTTGCAATCAATTTTTTATGATGTGAATCTTTGCCGATACAGTCTGGATGCAAAGAGAGTTTTCAGAAATAAGGGTATATATGTTGCAAAAGTGATTGCAGGGTTTTTGGTATTTATTGACGATTTTTTTAGGGGAGCAAAAGTTTATGACGCTTAAACGACTTGCAACGCCATTCATACTTGGCATGTTTTCCTTGACCTTCGGTTTCGGCTTGGTGGCGATCACCACCGACGCTCATGCGGCACGTGCGAAGGTTTCCGCCGCCGAACTGGATGCGGCCAAGAAGGCCGGCGACCTTTCAGAAGAACAGGCTGAAAAGCTCCGCGATCAATATGGTAAAGAAGCCGACGAATATAACATTGAAGCTGATGATGCGAAGATCACCAAAAAGGCTTCCGGTACCTCCACCTACGGCGTTGCGGGATTCGACTACCTGACCGGCGTTGGTAAGGTAGCTGACAACCCCGACAACATCAATGAAAAGACCTTTGGTATCAAGAAAGCGAACAAGTCGCCGCTTGAAGACCTGATGAAGGCCCGCTATAAGAACAAATGGACCGGCCAGTACAACGATACCCAATCCGGGTTGGGCGAGAAGTCCGGCGTTACCGAAGCATGGTTCCGCAAACATGAGAGCGGTTCGAAGCTCGGCGGCGACTACAACGAGTGGGTTAACCAGTGGAATAACCTCACCCGCCCGGGTCACGATAAGGACAAAGGGTTCGTCACTCAGGTTGCGGGTGCCGACCCGGATCAGGGCGCTCACTGGTTCTCGTTCTACTGCGTGCATTGCCACGGCTGGACCGGCAAAGGCGATGGCCCGACCGCTTCCAAGCTTGATCCCCGCCCGCGCAATCTGACCAACGGCAAGTACGCCGACAACATCAGCAACATCGATCTTTTCGGCGTCATTAAAGGTGGCGGCGAATTCCGCAACCTCTCCACCTCCATGCCTCCCTGGGGTAACGTCGTTCAGGACCAGGACATCTGGAACTTGGTTGCGTTCATTCGCTCCCTCTCCCCGACCTACAAGGCGGATAAGGACGATATTACCGCCGCCAATGCTGATAAGAGCGCGGAGTTCAAGGAAATGAACGAAATGCTTGAAGACGCGGGCTTTATGGCTGGCCGCGGCAGCACCAACCAGCTTGCGTACGGCACCCAGCGGGGTGGATTCAGCTCGATCGGTGGCGGCCGCTTGGCTTCCAAGAAGGTCGGCGTTTCCGTACAGAAGACCTCCGGCGCTGGCACCGGCCAGATGGGCGACTGGGCCGAAGACAAATAAGAATCTGAACGAAATCTGATTCTTTAGCCCCGGTTTTTTCAAAACCGGGGCTTTTTTTTATTCCTTAATCCATGTAATATGCACTAGCATGATTTTTGCTTATGTAACCAAGAGGGATAGTGTGGGATTGTTTTTAAGGGGATTTTTTCCAGATGATAGAAGTTAAAGACCTTACAAAAATTTATGGCGGCAATGCCAGGGGGATCACGGACATTTCCTTTAATGTCAACAAGGGTGAGATCCTTGGATTTCTGGGGCCGAACGGCGCGGGGAAGACGACCACGATGAGAATTCTCACCTGCTTCATGCCCGCCACAAGCGGCACCGTGAAGGTGGCCGGATTCGATGTGTTCGAAGAATCCCTTCAGGTGCGAAGCAGGATCGGGTATCTTCCCGAAACGGTTCCGCTTTACACCGACATGCAGGTGCCGGTCTACCTCCGTTTCGTGGCCGGCCTTAAAGGCGTGCCGTGGAAACAGATAAAAAGCCGGGTTGCCGAAGTGATGGAGCAGGTTGCCCTTACGCACATGGCCCACAAGTTCATCGGCGAACTTTCCAAAGGGTACCGCCAAAGGGTTGGCCTTGCCCAAGCGCTGATAAACGATCCCGAAGTGTTAATCCTCGACGAGCCGACGATCGGCCTCGACCCCAAGCAGATCATAGAAATACGCTCGTTGATAAAAGGGCTGGCGGGAGCGCGGACCATCATATTAAGCAGCCACATTCTTCCCGAGGTAAGTATGCTCTGCCAGCGGGTTGTCATCATCGACGAGGGAAAAGTGAAGGCGGTTGACACCCCGGAAAACCTCACCGCGCAGCTTACCAAAAGCAACCGCGTGGTGGCGCGCATCGGCGGCAGGCAGGCCGATGTGCAGGAAGGGCTTCGGAAGATACGGGGCGTCAAGAGGGTGGATTGCCTCAGCCCCGCCGAGACCGGCGTGGCAACCAGCAAATACACGATAGAGTTCGAGATGGATAGCCAGTCTTCCAACCTCGTGGCCCGGCTCGCCGGCGAGCGTCAGTGGGAACTGTATGAGTTGACGCCGATGAAGATGAGCCTGGAGGACATATTTATCCGTATCGTGACCGAGGAGGAGGCAAAACAGTGAGGAATTTCTTTTTCATCCTGACAAAGGAAATACGGTCGTACTTTTATTCGCCCGTGGCGTTCGTGGTGATTACCATATTTTCCGCGCTGATCGGCTACTACTTTTACAATATCTTCGCCGGATTCAGCACCATCAGCTTCCAGGCCCAGACCGACCCGATGGTCGCCGCCCAATACGGCGTGCTGAACGTAACGGAATTCGTGATCCGGCCGTTTTTTGGCGTGGTGAGCATCGTAATGCTCATCATGCTTCCCATGCTCACCATGCGGTCGTTTTCCGAGGAGAAAAAGACCGGCACCATCGAGCTGCTTCTTACCTATCCGGTGAAGGATATTGAATTGGTGCTGGGGAAATTCGCGGGTTGCATGGGGATATTCGCCATTATGCTCTCCCTGTCGTTTCCGTGCCTGCTGCTCGTCGCGTTTTTCGGCGATCCCGAATGGGGCGTCATCCTCTCCGGCTACAGCGGACTGTTGTGTATGGGCGGGGCGTTCATTTCGCTCGGCTTATTCATGTCGTCCCTCACGGAGAACCAGGTCATCGCGGCGGTTCTTTCTTTCGCCTCTCTTATGGTTCTCTACATGATCGGGTCTTCGGCCGGATTTGTCGGCGAAAAGATGGGTATAATCCTGGAGTACATTTCGCTTCATTCGCACTTCGACACTTTTGCGAGAGGTGTGCTGGATACGTCGGATATCACCTACTATCTTCTCTTCGCGGTGTTCTTCTTGTTTCTCAGCATGCATTCGCTTGAATCGAAAAGATGGAGGGCATAGTTTAAATGTATCGTATAGCAGTTCCCGCCATACTGGCGTTTGCATTTATTATCGGCGGCGCGGCCATTTACGCCATTTCGGGCGCCATGACACTTACCGCCGCCGCATTGCTCTGGATAGGGCTTATGTTGGGCCTCTTTCTCCTGTACGTTCGGTTTGAGGAGATCAAGAAGCTTTTATTGAGAAAGAGCGCAAAGTACGGGGCAAACATGATGATCATGGTTGCGGTGTTCTTTGTAATCGTCATCTTCGCGGGTTTTTTGGGGGAAGCCCACAAAAAGCGCCTCGATCTGACGCGAACCGGCAGGTACACGCTTTCCGCCCAGTCTATAAAAATCGCTTCCACCCTGACCACGCCGGTTAAGGTGGTGGCCTTCTACCGCGGCGAATCCGGCACGGTGCATGCCAAGCAGCGTCAGACCGCGAGGGATTTGCTGGAGGAATACGCCAACGTTTCGCCGAACTTTACGTTCACGTTCATAGATCCCGATCAGAACCCCGGCTTGGCAAGCAAGTACGGCGTTTCGGAATACCGGATCATGCTGCTGATGTCGGGCACCAAGCAAATCAAAATCGCCAATGAGCGCGAGGAGACCATCACCAACGGCATCATCAAGCTGCTGCAAAGCAAGCAAAAGACCATCTACTTCGTCAAAGGGCACGGAGAAAAAGAGCCGGGCTCATCCGGCAAGGCGGGATACAACGCCGCCACGACCGCTCTGGCGAACCAGAACTTCGCCTTGCAGGAACTGGTGCTCGCCCAGGTCAAAGAAGTACCGGCGAATGCATCCGTTGTGATTATTGCCAGCCCCGAACGCGATATGGCGGCCGAGGAGCTTCAAAAGCTTGACGCCTACTACAAGCAGGGGGGCGCCATTTTCGCCGAGATCGATCCCGGCCATCCCCCGGCTTTCAGAAGGTGGCTGGAAACGTACGGCTTCAAAATAAGCGATGACGTCATCATTGACCAGCAGAGCCAGTTGTACGGCGCGAACAACCTCACCCCGGTTGTTTACGCCTACCACAAGAAGCACCCGCTTACGCAGGAATTCAAACTGATGTCGTTTTTCCCCATCGCGGAAACTGTTTTTATAGACGAAGATCCGAAGCAGGGCCGCTACCAGTTGGCTCTGACCGGCCCCAACAGTTGGGGTGAGACCAGCAAGAAGCAGCTTGAAAGCGGCGATGTGAGCTACGACGAGGGGAGCGATAAACGCGGCCCCCTTCCCATCATGGCGGTAACGACCATTCCCGTTAAGGGGGGCGAAGACGCCGAAGGGGGCAAGAGGGAGAAGTACGGGAAGATCATTCTCGTTGGGGATTCCGACTTTGCCAACAACACCAATTTCAACCTTGGCGGCAACGGCGACCTTTTCATGAATACCATAAGTTGGCTTGCCGAAGAGGCCGATCTGGTGGCCGTGCGGGCGCGTAAAAAGGATGTGACGCCGGTGGTGCTGACGGCATCGCAGGGAAGGGCGATTTTCTGGCTCCCCGTGGTCATGATTCCCTCCACCATACTTCTTGTTGGCGTGGGTATCTACAGCAAGCGGAGATGGTTCAGGTGATGAGAAGCGGCGGAGCGTGGCATGACGTACTTTAAAAAGACTTTTATCTGGATTATCGTCCTTGTGGCGATTGGCGGCTATACGATGCTTGACTTCAAGTCCACCAAGATCGCCGAACAGAAGAAAGAAGAGCAGACCCGTCTCCTTCCTTTTACCGCGGATCAGGTTCTCGCCCTTACGATAAAGAAGGAATCGGGCACCATAGAGCTTGAGAGGTGGGAGAAGGGATGGAAGATTGTTTCTCCCTTAAACGCCATGGCTAAAAATGAGACGGTCGAGAAGTTCATCCATGAAGTGACCGAATCCCGGAACGACTCGGAATATGTTATGGATCCGAATCCCACACCCGAACGGCTGACCGAATTCGGGCTGGCCGTCCCTTCCATTACTCTCACTCTCAAAGTGGGGAAGGAATTGAAAGAACATACCATCCTTTTTGGCGCCAGGGCGCCCATGATGGGCATTGCATATGCCCAGTTGGAAGGACTCAAGCCGGTATACCGGGTTAACGCCGATTGCCGCGCCGAGGCCGACAAGGACGCGTATTATTTCCGCGACAAATCCGTGTTGAAGCTCAACCCCGTCATGGTTGACCAAGTGGCGGTTAACTGGGAAGGTTCGCCGATGCTTTTCAAACTTTCCGAATCCGGTATGTGGAGGATTGAGAAACCGGTTAACGCCCGCATGGATCAGAAAAAACTTTTCGACTTTATGGGGGCTTTTGCGAACAGCGAGGTGAAGGAGTTCATCTCGGAAAAGAAGGAAAAACTCGCCGCATATGGGCTCGACAAGCCATCGGCGGTGATCAAGTTTTGGATCAGCGGTGATTCAAACCCCACCGTACAGATCGACATCGGGAAACGGAGTCCGGAAAAACGCGGATATTTTTGCGCCATGTCGGATCGGGATGCCATTTTCATATTGGAGGAGAAAGCCGTGAACTCCATCCCACGCTCCGCGGATGAGATGAGGAGCAAGCAGCTTTTCTTCTTCGAGGGCGAAAAGCTTAAGCGGATCGAACTGCGCAGCGCCGCAAAGTCGGTTGTGTTGGTGAAGGACCCCGAAAATGAATGGAGAAAAGGGGACGTGCTGGGGGCGAAAGTGGACTTTGCCATGGTTAACGACTTCATCGAGGAAACGAAGAAGTTCGAAATAAAGGAGTTTGTCTCGGGCGACTTGCGTGATGTGCGCCAATACGGCCTCGAACCGGCTGGCATCCAGGCGCAGATGTGGCTAGAGGATAGTGCGGCCCCGATAACACTCAACCTGGGCAAAGCCACTCCGGCGGGATATGTGTATGCATTTTCGACCGCCGAGAAAAGCATTTTGACCCTGGAGGAAAGAGCAAAGCGTGTGTTGGAAACCTTTTTAAAGGATCTTTAGCGGGAAGGATGTATATGTTCAACAAAATTGCGGTTTTCATGTTTTCGATCATCATTGCGGGCGTCGCCATGTTTCCCGGCCAAGTGAAAGCCGAAGAACAGGTCAGCGTCGGCAATGCGTTCATTGAGGCATTTGACAAAAAAGATGAAGCCGCGATGGCTAATATCATCAAAACCAGGGCGGCCGAAGTGCCGGAAGAAGTGAAGGGAATGGTCGAGTACGCCGTATCGCCCGGCGCTAATCCGCAGGAACAGGATTTTCTGTTCAACATCGCGGGCACTATGGCCCAAATGTATGCGAAAAACACCGGCGATGAGCGGCTTCTGGCCGCTGTGCGCACGAATTACCAAAGCGTGATCGATAAGAGAAAAGCCAGCGGCGGCGGCGTTTCAAAGGAAGTTCTTGAGAAAATAAAGAAAGATCTTGAGGGTTTGGGGAAGGGCGAATGGCGTGTAACGGTCATTCGAGTTGACGCCGAAGGCGCCCTTGACGTGGAAATCGACGTGAAAGAATCTTCGGGCGGTGAAAGCCTGACGCCCCACATTGAACGGAGCAAAAGCGAAGAGGCGAAAAAAATTGTGGCCAAGCATCTTCCCCACATGAAGAAGGGGAAGCTTGTATGGACAAGCGCGGGAGTCGGCCTTAAAACCTCATTTATCGAGTAGTGCCGGCGCGAAAGGAACAAATTGATGGATCGTTGTTTGAAGATGTTTGTATTGACCATTATGGCCGTCATGAGCATGGCCAGCGGCGTTAGAGCGGAGGAAGGCCAGGGGGAAGGGGAGCGGCTATACGTCAAATATTGCAGCGGTTGCCATAAGCTGACGGATCAGACCTCCAAGGGCCCGGGATTTCAGGGAGTGACGGGCAGGCGTACCGAAGCTTGGATTGACAAATGGCTCCAGAACCCCAAGGCAATGATTGAAAGCGGCGATGCCGATGCGGTTATGCTTAAGGAAAAATACAGGATTGCCATGCCAGCGATTAAGATCATGGCCGACGATAAGGCAAGGCGGGAGATCATCAATTTTCTGAAGGAAAATGACAAGAAAGTGGCTCAGTAACCAAGGGAGACAAAGTATGAAGATGGATGCAGTTATCAGAAATGTAAAGACGCTTGCGGCCGTGGCCGTGCTGGCTTTGGTTTTTACCGCCTGTTCCAGCGGCGGCGGCGAGGAGGACAAGTACCAGGCCGCATTCACCAAGATCAATCCCGAATGGAAGGTGTATGAAGTGAAGAAAGAAGGGGAAAACACCATCATACGGGTGGAAGCGGCCGACGTGGTTCCTTTCGCCGAGGCCAAGAAAGCTTTGGATGCGTTACAGGCCGCCGACCCTAAATTGCAAGGGTACGTTGAATTCTATAACAAGGAAGTGGGCATAGTTCTTCGCAAGCTGGAGATCATGCCGGCTACCTGACGTAGAAAGGATCGGTATGGACGGAGACGAAATTGCTAGAAACGACTTCCACCCCTTTCTCGGCAAGCAGCTTAGTGCCGATTTTGTCGAGGTCGTCAAGGCTCGTCGCGTTTTTAATACGTACCTGGTAAAGCCGTGCCGCTCTGTCTTGGCCCACGATTTCGCCGTTGATGGACGAAATGACCGCTTTAATGGCCGTTTCGTCCATTTTTTTGGAGAAGGTAATGTTTAAGATGTTTTTCGTTACATCAAGACCCGTTTCCGGGTCTTTTATGATGTCTTCAGGGGAAGGGGTGTAGAAATTGCTGGAAACCGCCCCTTTTTTGGAGCTTCCGCTTTCTGTGCCGCCCATTTTCTTCGAGCAACCGGTGAAGATGAGGGCTAAAAGAAGAAACAAAGCCAATTCCCGGCGCAACCTCTCCATCACGTCAATCCCTCTTCCGTCACGTTGTTTTAGCGTTAATTCACTTGGCGCAGCGGAATCCCATATATTCATGCTGGTCATCCGGAATCGATTTGAGTTCGGTATAGACCTTCGACATGTCTCCGTCCTCGAAATAGGAGCCTCCCATGGCAATGCGATATTTCTTTTCACCGCTGTCCCAGGCATCGACCCATTCCCACAGGTTACCGGCCATATCCATTACGCCGTACTGACTTGCCCCTTTGGGGTAGCTGCCCACCGGCGTAGTTCCGTTTTTTTCCGATTCAAGCGTATTGGCTTTGCCCTTTTCGAACTTGCTACCCCACGGGTATTCCCTGTCGTCCGTGCCGCGCGCCGCTTTTTCCCACTCGTTCCGCGTGGGAAGCCTTTTGCCAACGGCTTTGCAGTATGCTTCCGCATCGAAATAGGAAATTTCCGCGACGGGATGTTTTTCTTTTCCCGCGGGGATTTCGAATTCTTTTCTGAATTCTTTATATTGGGCGTTGGTAACTTCGTTAGTATCGATACTGAACTTTTCCACTTTAACTGTCTTTTTACTTGGGCCGGACTTATAATCCCCGGCAGGGATCTCAACCATGCTTCCGGATTCGGCAAACGATTTAGGAACAATGGCAATAAAGAACAAGGAAACTAATACGATGATAAAATTTCTTAAACTTAGCAAGACGCTTCTCCTAAACAAACGGTCCAAAACCCTCACCCAACCAACTACGGAATCTTACCCCAAAATGGGGATAATAAGCCAAAATATTTTGCGTTTAGGCCCGATTTTTCTGTCTTCTTTTGTTTTAGTTTTCACGCTTACCGCTTTTTCAGCCGGATGCAGCGGCGGCCAAGAGAATAAAACGACCAAAAAATCAGATATTGACGAGAAGAATATTTTAGGGGAAATGCCGGATGAGTCGGTCATGGATAAAAGGGCGAAACGGGAAAGCGATTTCAAGGATGATTTACATGATCCATCCAAAACCCCCCTTTACGATCCTTCGACCGCGGAAAAAGCTCCAGCCGAATACGGTTTTGGCGTAAGAACCGAAGCGCAAATTGAGAAGGAACGGCCACGTGCGAATAAAATAGCGGTTCTTGCCCCATTGGTTGGCGATGTTGAGGTTTTCGGTAAAGATACGGTGGATGGGGCGGAAATGGCATCTGATGAAATAAACGATCACGGCGGTATCCGGGGCCAAAAGTACGATCTTCTGGTTTTTGACACGAAGGGTACCATGGACGGAGCGCGGGCCGGCGTTAACAACTTCCTCCATGAAAATGTCGCCGCCATTATCGGCGCTCCGACCGGAGAGGTAAGCTTTTCGGCCAGCAAGGCCATTAATGATAATCAACTGATTTTAATATCCGCCGGCTCGCGGCGGCGGCTGGGGGATACCGGACCTTACTATTTCCGCAACACTCTTAATGACAACCACGCGATAAAGCGGCTTATGGAGTATGTTGTCGCCGAGAAAAAGATTAAAAAGTTCGCGTTATTCACTTCGTTGGTTAACGACTATTCCGTCAAATTGTCGGCGGCGTTCAAACTCGAGATTGAGACGAACAAAGCCGAACTTACGCATGAGCTGTACCTCCTGTCGCCGGAGATGAGCCACGTCGGCCAAGACGAGGCCAGCATACCGGCGCAACTGAAAAAGCTCAAAAACAATCCTCCCGACGCGATCATTTACACCGGTGACGGGGCGGAAGGGGCCCAAGTGATCAAGGAGATGAGGAAGATGGGGTTGAAAATTCCCATGGTGGGGGCGGAGGATCTTATCGTTCCGGAATTTACCGCTTTGGGCGCGGCCGCCGCCGGGACGATTGTGTATGGCGGCTTCAATGAGGATTCGGACAATCCGCGCATTAAAACATTTGTGGCCAATTTCAAGAAAAAGTACAATCGCATGCCGTCGCGGGTGGCCGCTTTGAGTTACGATGCGTATTATATGCTGGCGAAAGCGGTGGAAAAGGCCAAGTCATTGCGGCCGAGCCATATCCGGAATGCCCTCGCGGAAGTGAAGGATTATGAAGGCGTGACCGGCAAGACCACCATGGATAAGAACCGCGAGGCTATCAAGGAACCGTTTCTTTTTGAAGTGAAAAGCAAGGGCAACCAGTACCGCTTCGTGGCCGTTAAGGAGCCACTATGAAAATTTCGGCAAAGCAAGCGGCCGCGGTTACGTTCACTGTGCTGTTTTTGGCATTTCACCACACCGCGCATTCGTCAAACGGCGGGGTGAAGCCCGCGCCCGAAGGGATGGCATTGGTTCCCGCGGGCGATTTCCTGATGGGGAGCACCCAACAGGAAATCGATTCCATGAAAAAGGAGTTTGGCGGAAGGGTACTTTACAAGGATTACCCTTTCGAAACCGAGATGCCTAAAAGGAAGGTGAAGCTGAAAGCTTTTTATATCGACATCTATGAGGTGACCAACCGGAAATACATGGAGTTCATAAAACAAACCGGTCACGCCGCTCCCCAGCACTGGAGCGGCGGAACCTATCCCGCGGATTCTCCCGACAACCCCGTTCTGTATGTAAACAAGGAGGATGCCGAGGCCTATGCGAAATGGGCGCATAAGAGGCTTCCCACTGAAGAGGAGTGGGAGAAGGCGGCCCGCGGCACGGATGGCAGGGTGTTTCCATGGGGAAACAAGTTTGATCCAAATATGGCCGCAACGGCTGATTCCAATCTCGAGTTTATCGAGCATGGTTTTTGTAAGGTGAACACCGGAAATAAGGTTGGGTTGGCGCCGGGCGATGTAAGCCCTTACGGCGCGCACGACATGGCCGGGAACTCGCGGGAATGGACCGCCACGCTTGATCCCGCCCATAAAGATATGGCCGTGTTAAAGGGGGCCTCGTGGGTTGACCTCAATATAACCGCCCGGGCGGCCTACAGGGAGTCCGTTCCGGTTGAATCAAGGAGCCATATAATAACCTTCAGGTGCGTTAAGGATGCGGAGTAGCTTCGCCCCAGATGAATCCGTTCAGGCCGCTCTACAACCGCATATGGAAGAAGTTCACCCTTGCGCTTTTGCTGGTGACGTTCCTGCCTATCGGCTATTTCCTCTACCAGAACCTGAACGCAACGCGGGATTCCATTGAGGACAGGGAGACCAGGCTGGTTTTCCAGAATGCCATAACGCGCTCCAAGGAGATCGAAGCGGCATTTAAAAATGTGCTTACGGATGTCAACTATCTGCGCTCCAGCTTGGCGATAGAATTCCTTGTTAATGTTCCTGGCAGGAAACCCACCGGGACGCTTTATTGGAAATCGCTGGTCGAGAGGGAATTTTACAACTTCCTTTCGTTGCGCTCCGGTTATTCGGGCGTCGGGTTGTTGGACGAGTTCGGAAACGAAAAGCTGGTAATGTTTAAGAATAATGATAAAATAATTACCACGCCGCCGGATAAGCTGGTCAACCGCCTTACTTCGACGTATTATGTGGAGGCGGCGTTTCAGGGCGGGTACGGCATAGCGGCCATCCCGATGTACACCATGGTCAGCAACCGCGCGGATATTTCCAGCCAACCGCTCATCCGGTTCGCCACCAAAATGTTCTCCCGCAGCGGCAAACCCAGCGGTGTCGTTTACGCGGATCTTGACAGCTCCAATATTATCGGGGCGCTGAAACGCGTTTCTTTTGAGGGCAGGCGAAAAGCCGCGATGGTCTCGCAAAACGGAAACTATATCTACAATCCGTTTAAGGCGCCCGGCGCGGGCCAGTCTTTCCTTGACGAGGGGAACATACGGAACGACCATTCCGGCCAGGTGGCGGCACAGATATTATCGGGGAGGACGGGGCTGATCACAGACGATCCTGATTATATTTTTGCGTTTCGGCCGATATATCTTCAGGCCGGGAACAAGGACTTTTATTACGTGGTGTATGACCGCTATCCGCGGGCCAGCTTCATCCCGGCAATGAATAAAATAAAAAAAGAATACCTGGTGGGATTGGCCGAGGCGCTTTTTCTCTGCCTTCTTGTGGCCGCGGCCGTTTCCTACACGCTTACCCGCGATCTTGAAAAGCTTCGGGAGGGTGTTGAGCAGATTCGCCAGCGAAAGCTGGATCATCGCCTGAAAATACGGTCGGGGGACGAAATAGAATCCTTGGCCAATGCGTACAATATGATGGCGGACTTTCTGCAAGAGTACAGTCAATCGCTGGAGAACAAGGTGGAAGAACGTTCGACCCACATCAAGAAGGTGGAACGGAAGCTTATGCAGGCGGAAAAGCTGGCGGCGATAGGTTTTTTAGCCGCTGGCGTGGCGCATGAGATAAACAATCCCATTTCGATACTGATCACCCGGCTGGAACTCATGAAAAAGGATATCGAAAAGGGCAAGACGGATATGCTGAAGAGGGATATCGAGGTGCTTTACAACCACTCCGTGCGGATAGGCGCGATAGCGGCAAACCTGCTCACCTTTTCGCGGAGCGCTTCGACCGAACTGGCGGCCGCGGATTTAAACGAGATTGTCGAGCGTGTCCTCAGCCTTATCGAATTGCCGATCAGGAAAAAAGGGATAACGCTTGCGCGGAAACTGGAGCCTGGGTTGCCAAAGGCGAGCTTGAATGTTTCCGGCATCGAACAGGTGATATACAACATCGTGCATAATGCCTTCCAGGCAACGGATGAGGGAGGCACGATCACGGTGAGAAGCGGGCTGGACAGCGAAGGCGGGATTTTTCTTGAAGTGCGCGACACGGGGCATGGGATGAAGCCCGAAATAGTGGATCGCATTTTCGAGCCGTTTTTCACCACCAAAGAGGTGGGGTCCGGCACCGGACTGGGGCTTGCCATAAGCTATGGGTTGGTCAAGGATACGGGCGGCTTCATTAACGTCGAAAGCGAGCCGGGAACCGGCACGGTGTTCACTATCCACTTGGTTCGCGCGTCAAGCGCCCCGGTTCTTTCAGACAACGCCGCTCAACGGGGGGATGATAAATGACCGAACCGGTCACGATACTGTTTGTTGATGACGAGCCTGATCTGCTTGAAAATTGCGCGCGCATCCTGGATGGCGACTCGTTTCGTTGTGTGACCTCTTCATCCAGCCTGAACGTGCTGGATCTTGTGCGGGAGCACAAGCCGGCCGTGGTGGTGACCGACTTTTTAATGCCCGGCAAGGACGGAATGGTTATCCTGAAGGAAGTCAAGAATGCGTTTCCACATATCCCAGTTGTTATGATCTCGGCGCATGCAACCATCGATAAAGTGGTGGATGCGGTGAAGGTGGGGGCGTTTGATTATCTCACAAAGCCTTTCACCTCCGATCAACTGCTGATAACCATGCGCCGCGCGGTGGATCAGCATCTGTTGCAAAAAGAGAACACGGATCTTAAACGGAAACTCCAGGCCGGTTATTTTGACCATTATTTCGTCGGCAAACATCCCAAGTTTATCGTCGTGGAGGAGCAGATAAAGCGGATCGCCGCAACCGATTCCAACGTATTCATACAGGGTGAAACGGGAACGGGCAAGGAGCTTGCCGCCCGTGCGGTTCATCTGCACAGCAAGCGGGTGAACGGCCCGTTCATTATCGTGGACTATAGCGTCCTATCGAGCGAAATGATGAAAATTCTGCCATACAGCGGCACCGGGGAGAAGGCGCCCCACGAAACAAACGTGTTCGAGGCCGCCAACGGGGGGACGCTGTACATTAAGCAGGTGGAAGACCTCGACATGGCCATGCAGGCCCGCCTTTTACGCATTCTGCAAAGCCGCAAGGTGTATGAAAACGCCGAATGGCAGACGAAACAGCTTGATATCCGCGTGATAACATCCACGTCCGCGGACCTTCAGGCCGCCATCGCGGAAAAAAAATTCCGCGAAAACCTTTACTATTACCTCAACGTCATCAATATTGTAATTCCGCCGTTGCGTGACAGGAAAGAGGATATAGGGGTATTGTGCGATCACTTCCTGCGGCAAAGGTCGGAGAAAAACCAGACGCTCCGCCAGGTTCTGCACGCGGACGCCTTGGCGCGGCTTATGGCATACGATTGGCCGGGTAATGTGCGCGAACTGCGCAACGCCGTTGAACGCGCGGCATCCATGACGGAAGAGCGGATCATAATGACCAAGCACCTGCCGGAAAATGTGCTAAATTCGGATCAGACCTATAGCCTTTCATTTAAGGAGGCAAGAAGTAAATATTTGGAGGAGTTCGAAAAACGTTATCTTGAAAGCCTGATATTGAAGTATAAAGGGAACATTTCGCGCGCATCGGAAATGGCGGGCGTGACTAGGATGTCGTTCTACCGGATATTGAAGCGGGTGGGCATGCTCAAAGAAGCTGACAATATCCGCCACTCGGTGGAAGGCAAGAATAAACAGGAAAACAGTATCGGAAAAAAGCACGACCATGAAGCTCAATAGACTTTTTCTTGCATGTTTTTTTGTATCCGGCGCCGCCGGGCTGATCTATCAGGTTTGCTGGGTGCGCATACTCTCGCTCGTGTTTGGCAACACGGTGTATGCCGTTTCAATGGTGGTGGCCGGGTTCCTTTCGGGCTTGGCGATAGGCAGCCACTTTTGGGGAAAAAGAACCGATGCCGCAAAGCGCCCGCTGAAGATGTACGCGCTCATGGAGGCGGGGATTGCCATCAGCGCGCTTGTGGTCACGTTATTGATAACGGTGCTGGATAACGCGATTGTATCGGTGATGACCCCCGAATCGGTTACCGGCGGCGGGTGGATCATTATCAGATATGTGCTGGTTTTCATCATCCTGCTCCCTCCCACGATGTTGATGGGGGGAACGCTGCCCGTTATGGGAAAAATGGTCACGGAGAGCCTCGAAGGGGTGGGGCTTAGCATTGGTTCCATCTACGCTTTTAACACCTACGGGGCGATGGCGGGATCGTTTCTTTCAGGCTTCATACTCATTCCGCAACTGGGGATATGGGGCGCCATCATGATTGCCCTTTGCCTCAATGCCGCCGTTGCGGCGGTCATTTGGTTCACGCGGGATGAAATTAAGGTGGATGCGCCGGATGCCGAGATCCGGGCAAAATCGGCCCCGACACCAAAGAAGAAAAAAGAACAAGCCAAGCGGGAAGGGCCGGCGGCAACCGCGCATTCGGTTTCACGCGGGCGCGCCCTTGCCCTGTTCTTCTTGGCGGGCTTTTGCTCGATGGCGTTCGAGGTGCTCTGGACGCGCGGATTTGCGGTTTCTTTCAAGTCGACGGTTTACCTTTTCAGCAACCTACTCACAGTTTTTCTTTTGGGGATGGCGTTTGGCAGCTGGTTCTTCGGCAAGTATTTGGACAGGCTGAAGGATCCGATGTGGCTGTTCGGCCTTGCCGAGGTTGGCATCGGCCTGTTGGGTTTGGCCAGCATCGGCATATTGGCGAAATCGGTGGATATGGCCATGACCCTTAGAATCATGTTTGGCGAAATGACCCTTACCACGGACGCTATTGTGATGTTTATCGTCATGGCCATGGCCTTCATCTTGCCGACATTCCTGATGGGACTTGCGTACCCGCTCATCTGCCGCGTAACCACCAAGGATATGGGCGTGCTGGGCGAGAATATGGGCGGCGTGTACGCCGTTGGAACGGTGGGGGGCATCGTGGGCGCGCTAGTCAGCGGTTTTGCCCTCATCCCCATTTTCGGGCTTCAGAAAAGCATCATCGCCGTTTCGGGGGTTGCCATGGTTGCCGGGTTCATCGCCGTACTGTCTTCTTCAAGGCGGAAGGCCGCGGCGTGGATCATCCCGGCATCGGGATTCGCGATCGTGATAACCGTAGCGCTTACCGGGATATTCAACGTGGATATGGGCGTCGGTTTAAAAACAGGCGACAAACTCCTGTTCACCCAAGAGGACGCCATCGGCACCGTGAAGGTGGCCCAGGAAAAGAACAACGGGCCGCTGATGCTTTTGGTGAACAGTTATCAGCTCGCCACCAGCGGCGACGTTGCCGTGCGGTTCGGTCATATGCCGCTGCTGCTTAAGCTGGACGCCGAAGACGTTCTGGTGATTTCGCTCGGCTCCGGCATTACCTCCGGCGCGGTGGGGGGGCACTCCGCCGTCAAGAGCATCGATTGCGTCGAGATCGTTCCTTCCCTTGTGGACGTGCAGCGGTTTTTTGAAAAAGATAACCATAACATCATCGCCGACAAGCGGTTCCACCTTACCATATGGGACGGCGGCCATTACGTACGGATGACGAAGAAGAAGTACGATCTTGTTATCGCCGACCTTTTTCAGCCGGATAGCGCGGGGGAGGGGAGCCTCTTCACGCTGGAACATTTCCGCCATGTGAAGGCGGCGCTGAAACCGGGGGGCGCGATGGCCCAGTGGCTGCCGCTGTACCAGCTTTCCCCCGATAACCTGAAGGTGATACTCCACACATTCGCCACAGCCTTTGAGCATGTGACGGTATGGTACGGCGATGTCAACAGCCAGCAGCCCACGTTGCTGCTGATGGGATCGTCCGAACCGTTCGGCCTGCGCCCCGACAAGCTGGCGGCCGCGCTCGAAATCCCCGCCGTGAAGAGGGATATGATCGAAGCAAGCGACCCGCTGAGCTTTCTCAGCTTTTATGTGATGGATCGAGCGGGGGTGATGGATTTCACGCAGGGAGCCGAGTTAAACACGGATAACCGGCCCGTCATAGAATTCACCGCTCCCCGCTACATCTGGAAACGGCGGGAAAATGCCGTCATCAACTTCAAAACACTTATCGATCTCAGGAAGAAGGTTACTCCCATGATCGCGGGCGCCGAATCCGACGCCGAGCTTAAAGGCGTCATCGACCGTTACTTCGAAGCGCGGACAAATCTGTTGCTCGGCAGGGTCGACCACGCGCTCAGCAACTACGCGTCCGAGTACGAGAATTACCGGAAGGCCGCCGGTATCGTTCCGCGCGAACCGAATCTTTCCTTCTCTGTTTTCGATCTCGGCTACCTGTATTACCATCGCCGCGATTATCAGCAGTCAGCCGCGTTGTTCCAATGGGCAACGCAGGCCAACACCCAGTTGCCCGAAGCGTATTTTTATCTTGCCAAGTCGTACCAGCATCTCGGCATGAAACAAGAGGCGGTGAAGGCCATGCAGGAACTCGCCAGGCTGCATCCCGAAATCGCCGAGAGCCTTGTGGTGCCGCGTCCCACCGGGCCTACCGCCCCGGAAAGCGTCCCACTGCCCGGCGCTCAATAGCGGGGGGGGGGCGCGTAATGCTCCATCTTTTTCTAGCCCCCCGTTATCGGACACTACCCATTTCCCTTTTTGGTCTGCATCTTGCTCCTATCTACTAAAGATATAGTTGCGTCAAAATAATGACCATTGATAGGAAGGAACGTGCCGAGTATGGGGAAAAAAGTGCTTAATGTCCTCACTTTTAACTGGCATGAACCTTATATCTGCCTTTTGGCTGAGACCGGGAACAATTTCTTTATCTATGAACCTGTTATGGGTCAAAACCTCCAAAGAAGGTGGGATGCCAAATTCCGCCCCCTTCCCAAAACCGCCAAAACTGTCAGCAAGGCTGATATGGATAAGGGATTGGAGGAGGGATCGTTCGACCTCGTAATCTGTCAAAATATCAATGATCTTTTGACGGTTCGGGGTTGCCAAAAAACCCCAAAAATTCTGGTTTTCCACAATAAATTGAGTACGGAAATAGCCCTCGGTGGCAACACGGTGGATCGGAATACCTATTTAGAGCAAGTAAAGCCGCTTCTGGAAGGGGTTTTGCCGGTTTTTATCTCGGAGCAAAAAAGAGCCGACTGGGGCTTGGAAGGAGAGGTTATTCCTCCCGGCATTGATGTGAACCAGTATGGCGGATATACCGGCGAACTGAAGGCGGTCTTGCGTGTGGGGAACCGGGTGATGGAGCGTGATCTGATGCTCGGATACCGTGAGCAGGTGGAGCTTTGCTCCGGCCTGCCGACCACCTTGCTGGGAGACAACCCGCAACTGGATGACAGTCACCCCTCAAAAAGCTGGGACGATCTCAAAAACCATCTGCGCAAATGCCGCGTCTATCTCAACACCACCAAAGAGCCGTATGAAGACGGTTACAATCTTTCCATGCTGGAGGCGATGGCGGCCGGAATGCCGGTTGTTTCGCTTGCAAATCCAAGCTCGCCGCTCACCGATGGGCGCGATGGTTTTGTGAGTGACGATTTGGCGAAACTCCGCCGCTCGCTGGAACTATTGCTCAGCGACCAACTCCTTGCCAAGACAATGGGGGAAGCGGCACGGCGTACCGTGGCGGAGAAATTTCCGATTTCAAAATTCATCTCCCGTTGGAACGCAGCGATTGCAAGGGCTTGCGGCGGGGGTGCTGAAGCAAGAAATCGCTTGAGCAGGGCAAGTGTCTGGTTGGATTATGCGTACTACCCCGCCACCACGGCGCACTACCTCCGCCGCGCTTTTGAAAAGAACCACCATGTGGTCACGAGCGGCGCATCGATGCCCCCCGAAGTGCTCAAGATGTGGAACCTCGAAAACATGAAGGCGCCGATACTCAACCAGGATATTCCCCGTGCCATCGCGCGCGATGCCAGCGGTATCCTTGGGCAAATGCCCAAAGGTTTTGCCCCGGACTTCTTTCTCTGGGTGGAGAGCGGATTGGACGGTCCTCCGGCGGGCCTTGAAATGCTTGCCATTCCGAAGGCGGCCTACTTTATCGATACCCATCTGCATCTTGAGAGCCACATCAACGTGGCCCGCCAGTTCGACGTGGTTTTCCTGGCGCAACGGGAATATATCCCGGCGTTCAAAGAACGGGGGATTGCCAACGTTCACTGGCTGCCGCTCGGGTGCGATCCCGAAATCCACGGCAAGCGCGAAACGGCGAAGCGTTACGACATCGGCTTCGCCGGCAGCATCACCCCGCAGCATCAGCGGCGGGCCGCGTTGCTGGAAAAACTCCAGCGGCGCTTCAACGTCAAAATCGAACGGGTGTTCCTTGAAGAGATGGCGGAACTATATTCCGCCTCGAAAATCGTGTTCAACAACGCCATCCGCAATGATCTCAACATGCGGGTGTTCGAGGCGCTCTGCTCCGGCAGCCTCCTGCTGACCGATACCGCCGAAGGACTGGCGGATTTTTTTGAAGACCGCCGCCATCTGGTGGTGTATAACGACGCGAATGTTGGAGAGCTTGCCGCCTATTACCTGCAACACGAAGATGAGCGGGAATCCATCGCCGAAAATGGCCGTGCCGCCGTGCTGGAGAAACATACCTACGCCCACCGAGCAGAACAGATTATCGCAACCTTGCGCGAACGGCGCGAAAGCGTTGTGTTGGGGGACAAGCCGGAGCATTACTTCCACAACGTCCGCCCGGAAGTGGTCGAACTGGTGCCGTCAACCGTCATGCGGATACTGGAGGTCGGCTGCGCGGCGGGGGAGACCGGCCAGGCTCTGAAACGGCAAAATCCCGCCCGCGAGGTGGTGGGGGTGGAATACAACAATAAGGCGGCGCAAAAAGCCGCAAAGCTGTTGGATCGCGTATTTGCCGGTGACAGCGAGCGGCTGGAACTGCCGTATCCGGAAGGATATTTCGACTGCATAATCTATTCGGACGTGTTGGAGCACCTGCGCGATCCCGAAGCATTGCTCAAGCGGCACAAACGGCTGCTGGCGCCCGACGGCATGATGGTGATGAGCATTCCAAACATCCAGCACATATCGGTGCTGAACCAACTGATGGAAGGGCGTTTTACCTACCAGGACGAAGGGTTGCTGGACCGGACGCACATCCATTTCTTTACCCTTCACGAGATTCGGGAAATGCTCAAGCGTTGCGGCCTTATTGCCGCGTTGGTTCAGGGAAAGCGCGCCGACAACGTATATCAGGAGGGGAGCAAGGGAATCCTTCGCATCGGCCGCTGGCAGATCGACAGCCTTTCGGAAAGCGAGATGTTCAATTTTTTCGTTTTCCAATATCTCATCGTGGCGGGACACGGCCAGGAAACGTTGGCGCGGGATATCGCGCCGTTCGATCCCGCCCGGTTCCGCGCGCTTGTGGCTGAAGACGATTTTTTCCGGCGGGATGTGGACGACCCGCTGGTGAGCGCCGGCGCCGCGCTGTTGCGGACGGAAGAGCCCGAACCGGACGCGCTCTATTCCATGCTGGACGAATTGAAGGAAATCCAACCGGAGCGAAAACTGCGGTTGGCGCACCTCAACATGGCCGTGGGGCGGTTTGGCGCCGCGCGGAATCTTTATCGCGAAGCTGAAAGCCCCAAGTATGAAGGGTGTGCGCTGGCGGCTGGCGGTTTGCTGGGGGAAGGACTCAAACTCTGGTGGGCCGCGCGGGAAGATGCCGGGGCGCGCGATTGGTTTGGCCGTTACGCAAACGCCGATGAATCCGCCGAACGGTTGGCGATTAACGCCGCCGTGGAAGGAAACGGCGCCGTTATCGGAGCGGGGGAACCGTTGCCGGCGGCGGAGCATACCCTTGACTATCTTGTGCTCAATCACGCGCTTGATGCCACAGGAGATATTTTTGAAATGGTGGCCCAGGCGAAGCATGTGCTGAAACCGGATGGCCTGTTGCTTGCCGTGGCGTACGATGCGGCGTTGGCGGAGAATGAACTGTACCCCCTGCCGTTGCACCGTTTTTCCCCCGCGGGCCTGGAAAAAATGGTTAAAGCGGCGGCTGGTTTCAGCGCCGCGTTGGTTGAACTGGTGCCGGAGCGCTGTTTTGCCGTCGCCGCGTCGGAAAATCCCGCGGCGTTGGAGCGCTTCGCCGAACGCGTTAAACGGCTCATTGCGCAACATGCGGCGGAGCTTTCGCGCCGCTATTGGGATATGAAGCGGTACCGCGCCGCCGGGGAGGCGGCGCGCCTCGCGGTGGACCATGACGGGGAAAACGCGGCGGCGCTCTGCAAATACGCCGATTTTCTCATGCGCGTGAACGATGCGGCAAAAGCCGGCGGCCTCTACGAAAAGGCGGCACGGCTGGGGGCTGTGGAAGCGGCGAATATCGGTCTTGGCACCATACGGCTGGGCAAGGGCGACTACGGGACGGCCATCGGATATTATGAAAAGGCGGTGGCGGCGAACTGGAAGAATGACCGCGCGCTCTGCGGGCTGGGTATCGCGCTCTTCCATGCGGGAAAACAGAAAGAGGGAATAGCCTGCTATCAAAAGGCGATAGCGGCAAATCCGGAAAACCCGATTGCCCTCTCGTCGCTGGTGCAGGCCTGCTATCAAACCAAAGATTTTGCGCTGGCCGAAAAATCGCTGACGGAGTACCTCGAACTCCACCCGGCGAATCTCGATCTGCTATTCGGACTGGCGGGCGTTTACTATCAGCAGGGGAAATACGGCGAAGCGCGGGAAGCGCTTGACCGCATCCTCATCTTCAACCCGGAGCACGGCGATGCATTGATGCTGCTGGAACAGCTGGAAAAGAACGGCACCGCGATATGAATGTGTACGTAAAAAACCTGAAAGCGCTGGAGGCAAAAGACCGTGCGCTGACCGCGAAGATACGCGCCACGCCGGACGACCCGCGCGTGCGGCTGATAAAGGCGGGGGGAAAGGCCGCCGCCATCGAAGTCTTATGCGCCGGTGGCGAGACGGCCATTTTCAAAAAACAACCGATGCCGCCCAATGTCCGCCGGATCACGGAGCGGAAGCAGTTCGGCTTCAGCGAGGTGATTATCCTGCTCGGCATCGGCCTGGGTGAAACGCTAACCGAAACGCTGGCGGCCTCCGATGCAGGCACGTTCATCCTGCTTGTCGAGTCGAGTCCGGGGTATTTTAAAAAACTGCTTGAAGGGTTTGACGTGGCGGAACTCATCGGCGATCCGCGTGTGGTCATCAGCGTCGGAGAAAGTCCGGTGGACGCGGTCATGCACCGGCTTGAAGAGGAGTTCGGCGTTTTCACCAGGTCTAATTTTCAGGTTATCAAGCACGGCACGGCGGTGGCGTGCGATACCGGCTATTATCAGGCGGTTGACAAGGTGCTCGCCCGCCAGAAGCAGATGGCGGAAGGGAATCTCGCTTCCATCAGCCGCCTTTCATCGGTCTGGCAGGGGAATATTTTTTCAAATCTGGACGTTATCCTGCGCAACCCCGGCATCAAACATCTTTTTGGCCGCCTGACCGGAGTGCCGGCGGTGATCGTGGCGGCGGGGCCGTCGCTCGACAAGAATTGCCGCTGGCTGATGTCGGCGCGGGATTCCATGATCATCATTTGCGTCGATACCGCACTGAAGACACTGCTGAAAAACGGCGTTGTGCCGCATTTCGTGGTGGCATTGGACGCCTTGCTGCACAACTACTTTCACTTGGCGGGGGCGGAGCGCCCCGATTATACGTTGGTGGTTAATCCGGTCACCTATCCGCTTATTCTTACGGAGTGCGCCGGCCCGATGATGATAACCAGCTATAGCGAACCGATGGTGCAGTGGCTGGAGCAGTTCACCGGAGACTTGGGCGAAAACCTGACCGGCGGGTCGGTGGCCACCGCCGCTTTCGATCTGGCATTGCGCATGGGATGTTCACCGATCATTCTCACCGGGCAGGACCTCGCGTTTACCGGCAACCGCACCCACAGCGGCGGCGGCGCCAACGACGAATTTGTCTACAGCGCCGCCGGCGAGATGAGCGGCGTGGAAATGATGCATGACGAGGCGATAAGCCGTGAAATCCAGGGAACGGTGGAAGGAAACCTCGGGCATACGCTCAAAAGCAGCGTGAAAATGACCACGTGGCGCAACTGGTTTGAAATCCGCATCGCCCAAAAAGAGGTTGACTGCATCAACACCACCGAGGGGGGGGCCGCAATTGCGGGCGCGAAGCCGATGTGCATTCAGGAAGCTATGCTGAAATATGGCCGCCAGCGCCGGGACATCGCCAAAATAATCGCGGCGGCGCGCCCCGTGCAACTTCCCGCCGATATTATGTTTATCAGGCAAAGGCTCGAAGCGCTTGCGGCCAAAGCACGGGACATTAAAAAGGTTTGCTCGATGGGCATCAAGGAAGCCGAAAGGCTCGCCGCCGCCGCCCAACGCAAAGGGGAGAACGCGGCGGTGGAATCCGCCGCGCGCGCCTGCGCCAACTATCTGGGAATGGTGATGCGCGAGGCGGAATTTATGGGCATCAACCGTTGGCGGCTGGAAGGGACGATGGACAGGATACAGCGGCTGCGCGGCGGCCTGAAAACCGCCGATCCGGGGAAGCAGGCTTATATCAACGCCGAATCATTTTTAATATTTTTTAAAGATGCGTACCAGGTGACGAGGGAATTGGAGAAAAACATCCGCGCCGCCAGATTTGAAGGCGGATTGCGGGCGCCGGGGGAAAGAGCGGATGCGGTATAAGGAACAAAACAGCGGTCTCCTGAAAAAGTTCCACCCCCATCTCGCGCCTTTGCTGGAACCGAATATCGACGCCGCCATCGAAACGCAGCAGGCGAAGAACGGCCTGCCGGTTTTCAAATATGAAGGGGTGGCGATGCACGGCGCTTATAAGCCGGAAGAGGAGGGGGCCCGCCTGCTTGCACAGATGGATCAAGGCGTGAAAAACGTCATTGTTTTCGGGCTTGGCTATGGTCATCACCTGCGTGATGCGGTGGGCGCCGGGCTGAACGTAACGGTGGTGGAACCTTCCGCGGCCATTTTTAAAAGCGCCATGGAAAATGCCGACATGGCATTTGCTTTGGAAAAATGCCGCATCTTTGTGGGGAAACGCGTGCGCCGGGTGCTGGACGATTACGATTGCCGGGGCGCGCGGATAATGGCGCACCGGCCTTACCTTCGCTTTTTTCAGGCGGAATACGACAAGTTGGAGGTTTCATTCATTACGCGCAAACTGGTGGCCGAGCGTAAACCGCGCATATTGTTGGCCGGTCCCATTTATGGCGGCACCGAGACCACCTTCCGCTATGTGAAAGAGGCGCTCACCGCGCTGGGGGCGGATGTGGCCGCCTTCGACGCCACTGCGTTCAAGCAATCCTATTTCCTGATGGATGAAGTAACGCCCAACGAAACACACCGCCACCAGCTCAAGGCGCTGTACAGCAATGTGCTGGGCGAGGCTATGGTGGCGATGGCGGACGACCGCAAACCCGATCTGATACTGGTCATGGCGCAAGCCCCGCTGGATGTGGGGGCGCTTGCGCGTTTGCGCCAACTCAAAATTCCCATCGCGTTCTGGTTTGTCGAGGATTTCCGCACCTTGAAGTACTGGGACCGCGTTGCCCCCTATTACGATTATTTTTTCACCATACAACGCGGTGAATTCCATGAGCGTCTCGGTAAAGCCGGGGCGCGTTGCGTGGCGTATCTCCCGCAGGCATCCGCGCCGTTGCACCACAAGCCGCTGCCGCTGTCTCCGGAAGATACAAAACGCTATGGTTCCGATATCTCCTTTATGGGGGCCGGGTACAACAATCGGCGTGTCTTTTTCAGCGGCCTGCTGGATTACGATTTTAAAATATGGGGCACCGAATGGGAACTCTCCAGCGCGGTGGGGCAACGGGTGGCGAACCGGAACCGCCGTTTAAGCCCGGAAGAATACATAAAGATATTCAGCGCATCGAAGATAAATCTGAACCTGCACAGCAGCATCATGAATGCCGGCATCGACCCGGTGGGTGATTTTGTGAACCCCCGCGTATTCGAACTGGCCGCTTGCGGCGCGTTCCAATTGGCCGATATGCGGAGTGAACTCCCCGCGTTGATGCAGCCGGGAAAAGAAATTGAAACCTATGCCTCGCTTGAAGAATTGCGCGGGAAGATAGACCGCTACCTCAAGCACCCCGAAGAGCGGGAAGCAATCGCCCGCGCGGGGCGTGAACGGACGCTGGAAGACCACACCTTCGAGCGGCGGATGGAAGAACTGCTCGCGGTTATCTTCTCGCGCGAGGGAGAAACGTTCGCCATCCGCCAAAAGGAGGAGAGCCACGGGCGCAACGTGGTGAAGAACATGGTCGCGGAGGCGGAAGCAAAAGGTAACGCCGAACTCGCCGCCTTCTTGCGCGGCTTCGACCCGGAAGGGGAATTGTCGCTCAAAGCCGTTGCGGATCATATCAGTAAAGGCAAAGGCGCGCTTGGCCGCGCCGAATCCCTCTTGCTTATGGTCAACGAATTGCTGGTGCAAAAGTGAAGAAGATACTGATCCTGAACTTCACCCGCATCGGCGACCTCATACAGACATCGCCACTGCTGTCGGGCCTCAAAGAGGAATTTCCCGGCTGCCGCATCACGCTCGCGGCGAATGTCAGTTTCTCCGGCATCTGCAAAAACCTTCCACATATCGACAAACTGACGGTGTTCGACCCCAAGCAGTTCATTCATGCCGACGGCGGGCAAACATCCATCGCCGACGTTTATTTCTATCTTGATAATTTCGTGGCGCAGTTGGCCGCGGAAAAATTCGATATGCTCATAAACCTGAGCCACTCGAACCTCACCGCCATCATGGGGCGGTTGCTGAATATCCCCGACGTGCGCGGCATCGTCAGCGACGGCGAGGGGAACAAGGTGATAAACGACCCGTGGCTTATGTACTTCTCGTCGCTTCTTTCCTTTCGCCGTTACAACACCTTCAATCTGGTGGATATCTACCAGCTCAGTGGCGGCGTGAAGCCAAAAGGGCGCGGATTATTCATCAACAGCGCTGAACCGGAGCGGCTGGCCGCGCCGTTGCTGGCGGAATGCGGCGTGAAGGAAGGAGAGCGGCTTATCGGCATTCAGGCGGGGGCCAGCATGAAGGAGCGCCGATGGCCTTCGCGCAACTTTGCCAAAAGCGCCGATCTGCTGGCGCGCCGATGGAACGCGAAAGCCGTGTTGCTGGGGGCGGCGGCGGAAAAAGAGCTGGTGGACGAAACGGCCGCCGCGATGGAGATGCCGCATATCAACCTCGCGGGCAAGACCTCGCTGGAACAACTCATCGGCGTAGTGAAGCGTTGCGCCGTGCTCGTGACGAACGATACGGCCACCATGCACATAGCCGCCGCGGCCGGAACGCCCATTGTGGCGCTCTTCCTGGTGCATGCCTATGGTTTTGAAACCGGCCCCTACTGCGATAAGGCGGTTCTCCTTGAGCCGGAGATGCCGTGTTTCCCTTGCCTTCATTCTTCCACCTGCCCGCATTATGCCTGTCTCGATTATGTAACGCCTGAAATGGTGGCCGATGCCGCCCAACATTTGGCGGACAATCCCGGCGGGATGCCGCCTCTCGGACCGGCCGCTTTCCCGAAAGTGCGCCTGCTTGCGCCGTATTTCGACCAGTATGGCTTTTGGGATTTGCGCCCGCTTAAAAAATCGCAATCCGCCGATACCGACATTCTGGCGCGTATTTACCGGCAATTTTTCATGCAGCCGTTCGGCGTTGGATCCGGAAAGGAATTTGTGGCCGGCTATCTTGCGGCGCATTATGCGCCGCCGGACGCGGAAGAGTTGCGGCGCTGGGTGGAAAGAAAGCGCGGCGTCTTCCGCAAACTGGCGGACGCGGCCGGGGAAGGGGAGACACTCGCCAGGGAGGCGGTGCGCGATCTCAAAAACGGCCGGATGGACAAGGTGAAAAAAACGGTGCAACGGTTTTTGGATGTGGATCGGGCCATTGATATGGCCGGCTTGGCTCATCCGGAGTTGATGCCCGCCGTGCGGCTGTTCAATATGGGCAAAGGAAACATTGGCAATGCCGCGCCCGTTGTAATGCTGGAAGAAACCCGCGCGCTCTATGCGGCCGCCGCCGGTTTTGCCGTGTTTGTCATGGATCGGCTGGAGGAATTGTTGAAATGAATAATGTTGGCGTTCCGGTTGCGTATCGTTCCGAAGGATGGGAAAATGGCGGCGTGAAAGGAAACCCAACGATGATTATAAAACTGAACGGTGAAGATGTGCAGTGGGATCCCCAAAGTCAGGCGGATTTGGGCGGCTTGCTGGAAGAGTTCGTTGCAAAGCGGTTTTTCAGGGATGAGTTCATCTCCACGATAAAAATTAACGGCGAAGAAATACCCGAAAACGTAATGTTGACCATAAAAACGAAACCGGTGGCGGACGTGCGGTCTATAGAAATAGCCACCGACACGTTTCGCGCCGTATCCATCCGCGCGCTCGATTCCATGGACGAATATGTGGAAGGACTGGCGGCGCTGGTTGAACAAAGCGCCGACAAGTTCCGCACGGACGACGAGACAACCGCCAACCGGAACTTCATCAATTGCGTTGAAGGGTTGCAGACCTTTGTCGGCATCATAGATAAGGTGAAAAACATCAACGGCCTTGATTTCGAGGCGATGAAACATGACGGCGGCACGTTGAACCAAAAGGAGCAGGAATTGCTCCAGGTGCTGAACACCCTTTTTGCAACGCAGAAAAACCGTGACTGGATCAGCTTGGCCGACATTTTGGAGTATGAACTGGCCCCGCTTATCGCGGAATGGAAAGAGATACTCCGGTCAATCGCCAACAACCTGCGGGGGATGTAATCCCCGTTCCGGCGGATCGCTGACGTTTTTCGCCGCTAGTTGCGCGGTCCCCATGAGCATCCGCTGGCGCCGTCCGGCATATTCGTAAGCTGCATCTGGTTATTGCCGTTGGCGTTCATGATGTAAATCTGGCTGGTGCCGGTGCGGGTGCTGGTAAACGCCAGATGGCGGCCGTCGGCGGACCAACTGGGGGAGTCGTTTCTCCCCATATCGGCGGTGAGTTGCTTTTCCACAAGTCCGTCGAGGCTCTTCACCACGATGTTAAAGCGGGTATCAAGCATGCTGGTAAAGGCGATTTTATCACCGCGCGGCGACCATGCCGGGTCGGCGTTGTAATCGCCATTGAAGGTGAAGCGCTCTTTGCCGCTGCCGTCCGCGTTCATTATATATATCTGCGGCGTTCCGGCGCTGTCCGAAACGAAAGCGATTTTTTTCCCATCCGGCGACCATGTGGGGGATGTTTCGATGCTGTCGGCGTCGGTTAGCCGCCGGAGGCCGGTGCCGTCGGCATTGATCGTGTAGATGTCCGAATTGCCGTTGAGGGCTTGGGTGAAGGCGATGGTTTTGCCGTCGGGCGACCAGGCGGGGGCCGACTGGCTTTGGCCCGTGTTGCTGCCGATAGCGGTGATCTTGCCGCTGTGCAAGTCGAGCATATAGATGGCGGGCCGCTTCATGTGAAAAGAGGTGAAGAGCAGTTTGCCGCCGGAGGGGGCCCAGTCCGGCGATATGATGATACTGTTGACTTTGGTGATCTGCTGCTGGTTGTACCCGTCGTAATCCATGATGAAGAGTTCCTTGTGCCCCTTCACCTTGCTGGTAAAGGCTATGCGGCTGTCGGCAACGCCGGCCGCGCCCGAAAAGCGGTAGACGACTTCATCGGCGAACTTGTGCGTCATCTTGCGGAATATGCCGCGTGGGCCGGTATAGCGGATGCCGGCAAGCTGTTCGTGGCGGTCCACATCGAACAGGTAGGCTTCCAGGGCGGCTTGGTCATCCGGCAGGGCGTAGTAATCGGCCCTGACCAACGCATTCACCTTCGCTTCTTTCCAGATATCCCAGGGAACGTGGCGCGCATCGGCGGTTTTGGACTCAATTTCGCCCAACACCGCGCGGTCGGTAAGCATACTGAAATAGCCCGAAAACAACAGGTCGAACTCCATTGTCTTTTGTCCCAGATCGGCAAAAGCGGAATCCTCTTTCTGGTTTTCCTTGGCTTCTTTCATGTTAAATCGGGGTACCGCCATGGTGATTTGCGCGGTTCGCTGGCGCGAGACGTCGATAAAAACTTCGGCGGCGCCGCCGATGGCGCTCCCGGCGGCCAGCAGGGCCGCTGCCAGCAGGATGATTTTAGCGTGACGGTTGCAGAACGAAGCCAAAGTGTACCTCCAGCGTTTTTTCTTTGTATCCGGGCGGCAGCGGGGGGAAAGGGGCGGAGTTCCGCACCGCCGCGAGCGCCGAGTTATCCACTTCGTCGTTCAGCGACGAATGTTCTATTTTGAGGTCGAGCATTTTGCCGTCGCGGTCTAACTGGAAATAAACGGCCACCCGCGCCGCGCGGTTGGTGAAAAAGTTGGCGCGGAACGTATCCCAGTTTCCATATATGCGCGATTCCATGATGTTTAAATACCACTCGTAAGGGAACTTGCGGATATCAACGCTGCCACCCCCCTTGCGTTCGCGTATTTCGCGGGCGGCCGCGTCGGTATTCTTCTCCTCGGTGACCGGCGTTTTCTGCTTGAGCTTCGAGGTTTTTTTGGATTCCGTTTCCACCTGCTTCACCGGCGGGATTTTTTTATCCGGCCTCGGCGCCTCTTTTGTTTCGGGGGATTTTTTCAAAGTTTCCGCCACCTTTTTCACTTCGCCGCCCGTATCTTTGCTCACCGGTATTTCCAGCTTGACCGGCGGAGCCGCCGCTTTCGCGCTAACCGCGGTCGGCATCGGCGCGGCGTCCACCACGGAAGAGCGCCCCATCTCGAAACGGCCGGTGAGGGGACCCGGGTCGATCAGGTGTACCACGTACACTTCCTGTTTGACGCGGGGCTCGCTGGAGTGGTCGATGTATTCCCCATAAATGAAAAAACCGGTAAGCGCCAGCATATGCAGCAGAAGGGAGACAAAGAGCACCGTAATGAAAAGGTTGTCGCCGCCGTCGCCTTCCGGGGAGTAACAGGTATCGTGACCGGCCGTCATTGGCGTTATTTCTTTTCCTCTTTGACCGGCGGCGGAACCGGCTCCGTCACCATGCCCAGATTCCGCACACCGGCGCGGCGCGCGTTTCCCATCACCTGCATGACGAAGCCGTACGGCAGCGTTTCATCCGCGCGGAGAAACACGTCGACTTGCGGATTGATGGTTGTCAGCTGGTTGAGCCGTTTTTCCAGGGCCTCCAGCCTTATCTCCGTTTCGTTGAGGTAAATGGCGCGGTTCTTGTCCACCGTGATGATCCAGTTCTCCTCACGAACCACCGGGCTTGCCTCCACTTTCGGCAGGTGTACATCGAAGCCGAATTTGGCCAGCGGCGCGGTGACCATGAAGATGATGAGCAATACCAGCATGACGTCGACGAACGGCGTCACGTTGATTTCGGACATCATGGCACTGGTGCGCCGCCGCTTTTTCCAGAGATGAGCCATATCCATTACCCCCATATAACCGGCGTATGACCGGTTTGCACGATTATACTTGCGGCGCTCCGCGATTTAAAGGGTTTTAGGGCGGCAATGGGATAAACTGTTAATTATGGGCGTGGAAACCGGATTCGACCTGGAAAACCTTCAAGGACTTTCCACCGCGGAGGCGATCCGCCGCCTAAGCGGGGAAGGGTATAACGATCTTCCCGCCTCAAAACCCAAAAGTTCCGCCGCCATCGCGCGCGAGGTTGTGGGCGAGCCGATGTTCCTGCTGCTGACGGCCTGCGGCGCGCTATACCTCGTGTTGGGCGACGTGCAAGAGGCGCTGATCCTTTTAAGCTTTGTTTTCGTCATCATGGGAATCACGTTTTACCAGGAGCGGAAAACGGAACGCTCCCTTGAAGCATTGCGCGATCTCTCCAGTCCCCGCGCGCTGGTGGTGCGGGATGGCCTGCAACAGCGCATACCGGGGCGCGAGGTGGTGCGGGATGATTTGGTGATCCTGATGGAAGGCGACCGTGTGCCCGCTGACAGCTTTTTGCTTTCCTCCATCAACTTGGTGGTGGACGAATCGGCGCTGACCGGCGAATCGGCGCCGGTGCGTAAAGCTCCGGGAGGGAGCGAAAAACGGGAAATGGGAAAGCCGGGCGGCGAAGACTTGCCGTATCTTTTTTCGGGCACGCTGGTGGTGCGGGGGCAGGGGGTGGCCAAGGTGTTACGCATCGGCCTTCACACCGAGATCGGCAAGATCGGATCCTCGTTACGGAACATTGAAACGGAGCAGACGTTGCTCTGGAAGGAGACCCGCCGGGTGGTGAGGTTGTTGGCCGCGACGGGACTGGGACTCTGCGCGCTGGTGTCGCTTTTGTATGTGTTGAATACCGGCAAATGGGTTGATTCGCTGCTGGCGGGACTCACATTGGCCATGTCGATCCTTCCCGAAGAGATGCCGGTGATATTGACCATTTTTCTGGCGCTGGGGGCGTGGCGCATTTCGCAAAAAAACGTGCTGACCCGCCATGTGCCGGTGGTGGAAACACTGGGGGCCGCCACCGTGCTCTGCGTGGATAAGACCGGCACCCTCACCCAAAACAGCATGACCGTCAGCCGGCTTTATGCGGGAGACGCTTTTTTCACCGTCATGGAAGGGGCGCGCGGTCTGCCCGAAGCGTTTCACGACTTGGTCGAGCATTGCATCCTGGCTGGCAAGAAAGATCCGTTCGATCCAATGGAAAAAGCGATAACCGATATGGGGCGAATGTGTCTGGCGGGGAGCGAACACCTGCACAGCTACGAGCGCGAACTGTTGCGCGAATACCCGTTAAGCAAACAGTTTCCGGCGCTGACCCATGTGTGGCGCTCGCCGGGGCGCGAAGGGTTGGTGATTGCCTCAAAAGGGGCGCCGGAAACCATCGCCAACCTTTGCCATCTGGATGAAAGGCGGGCTGGGGCGCTGACCGCCGCCGCAAATGCGATGGCGCGGGACGGCCTGCGGGTGTTGGGTGTGGCGAAAGGTGTTTTAGCTGAAGCGGCGCTTCCGGATGACCAGCACGACTTTGAGCTGGAGTTTGTGGGACTGGCCGGCTTCACCGACCCGGTGCGGCCCGCCGTGCCGTCGGCGGTGGCCGAGTGCCGCCAGGCGGGAATACGGATAGTGATGATTACCGGCGATTATCCCGAAACGGCCAAAAGCGTCGCCCGCGCCATCGGATTTTCTGAATCCGGCCAATGCGTTACCGGCGCGCAGGTGGAAGCGATGGATGATGAGACCCTCGCTGAACGAATTAAACGCGTAACCATTTTCGCGCGCGTGGTTCCGGAACAGAAACTGCGGATCGTCGACGCGCTCAAGAAAAACGGCGAGATCGTGGCGATGACCGGCGACGGCGTGAATGACGCCCCCGCCCTCAAAAGCGCCCATATCGGCATAGCTATGGGCGCGCGCGGCACCGATGTGGCCCGCGAGGCGGCGGCGCTGGTGTTAACCGACGATGATTTTTCCTCCATCGTGGCGGCGGTGCGTTCGGGGCGGCGCATTTACGACAACATCAAAAAGGCGATGGCTTTCACCGTCGCCGTGCATGTGCCTATAGCCGGGATGGCGATGATCCCGGCTTTTTTCGGCCTGCCGCTGATTTTCATGCCGGTCCATATCGTCTTTCTGGAAATGGTGATCGATCCCGCCTGTTCCATCGTCTTCGAGCGGGAACCGGAGGAGACCGGCATTATGGAGCGCCCGCCGCGCAGAACCAGCGATCCCCTTTTCAGCGGACGGATGGTGTTGGCAAGCACATTGCTTGGCGGTGCGGTATTCGCGGTGGTGTTGGCGGTGTTCGGCTTGGCGCTTTGGCGCGGCGCCGGGATGGAAGAGGCCCGCACCCTTTCCTTCGTCACATTGCTGATCGCTACGGTTGGGCTGATATTCGCCAACCGTTCGCTGGAGCAACACATCGTTCAGGCGGTCAAAAATCCCAACCAGTCGCTCTGGTGGCTCTGCGGCGGGGCAGCCGCATTTTTGGGTTTGGTGATATATGTGCCGTGGTTGCGCCAACTGTTCGGATTCCGGCCCCCGGACACGATTGACTGGCTGATATGCATTGTGGCCGGGGCGGCTACAATAGGTTGTCTCGAACTTATAAGGATGGCGGCGCGGCGCCGGAAGTTTTCGGCGGCTTAGCGCTTTACGAAGTTCTTTTCGATGAGTGAAAGGAAATCGAGGGTGAAGTTGTCCATCTCGGTGCCGAACACCTTCGTCTTCTGGACGAAGTAGTTGTAGCCGATGACGGCCGGCACGGCGGTAATAAGGCCGGCGGCCGTGGCGATCAACGCCTCGGCAATACCGGGGGCCACCACCGCGATGTTGGCGGATGCGGTAAGGCTGATTGACCGGAACGACTCCATGATCCCCCATACGGTGCCGAAAAGCCCGATGAACGGGGCGGTGGAGCCGGCGGTGGCAAGAAAGAAGAGATATCGTTCGAGAATGGTTACTTCCTGGGCGGTGGCCCGCTCCATCGAGCGGGCGATGCCGTCAATTTTTTCAAGGAAAAAACGGCGGTCTTCTTCGATCTGGGCGGCCGTGGTGGAAGCGCGGAATTCGCTTTCAAACTCCGCATAGCCCGAAAGGAAGACGCGGGCGATGGGGCTGGTTCCGCGCATTCCCTTGCTGGCATTGAAAATGCTGTCCAAACTCTTGTTTTTTATGAAAATCTGGTTGAATTCGGAATTTTCACGTCGAATACGGCGGTAGGAAATCCATTTGAAAATCATGATGGCCCAGGAAACGATGGAAAACAGAAGCAACAAGATCAGCACTCCTTTGGCCACGGAACCGGCAGATGCGACCATGTCGATGACCGATTGGTGGCTGGTGACGGCTGTGGCGGCGGACATTGTGTTTGATCCCACGCGTTCTCCTAAATATGGTTTCAACGATGCTAAGGGATGGGGTTGTACGCTGTCAACGCCCGAATGCGGATCCGGGGAGCGGCTGCGGCGAATGGCAAAACGGCCATCTAAACAATTCCGCTTGGAGGAGGGAAAAATAAAGCAAAAATAGGGGTTTATTTTCCGGATTTTTTGATACAATAAGCGGCTAGTTTCATTCACCGCGCATTGCGCGGGGAATGAGTAATATCACGTCCGGCAACGGTTACGAAGGCAATAGGGTGCGGCATGGCCGCTGATACCTTCAAACCCGGGCGGTTGAACAACCCTATAAGGAGATTTTTTTATGAACGTAACTGTCACCATGAAACAGATGCTCGAAGCGGGATCGCATTTCGGGCATCAAACCAAGCGCTGGAACCCGAAGATGAAACCGTATATCTTCGGCGCCCGCAACGGTATCTACATCATCGACCTCCAGAAGTCGCTGAAGCTTTTCCAGGAATCGATCAAGGCGGCCTACGATGCCTCCGCCGAGGGGAAAAGCTTTCTTTTCATCGGCACCAAGAAACAGGCGCAGCTCCTCGTGGAAGAAGAAGCCGTCCGCTGCGGCGCATTCCACGTCACCAACCGCTGGCTTGGCGGCATGCTGACGAACTTTGAAACCGTCCGCAAATCCATCGACCGTTTGCTGGAACTGGAGCGGATGTCGGAAGGGGGGCTGTTCGAAGTGCTGCCCAAGCGCGAAGTGCAGAGCCTTGACCGCGAAATGAAGAAACTCCAGAAAAACCTCTCCGGCATCAAGAACATGACCAAACTGCCGGGCGTGGTATTCATCATCGACCCGAAGAAAGAAGCCATCGCCCTGCATGAATCCAAGCGGCTTGGCATAAAGATTATCTCGATGGTCGACACCAATTGCGACCCCGTGGGAATCGACCACATCATCCCCGCCAACGACGATGCCATCCGCTCGATCCGCCTGGTGGTCTCCACAATCGCCAATGCCGTAATCGAAGGCGCGGAAGTGGCCAAGCGCAACCGCCAGAAGGCCGAGGAGGAAACGGCGGCTAAAGCCGAAGCGGCGAAGACCGCGCGGGAAGCGGCCCGTACCGTCAAGGCCGCCGCCGACAAGGGCGGGGAGAAATAACAATGGCTGTTACCGCTGATTTGGTAAAAGACCTGCGTGAACGATCCGGCGCCGGGATCATGGATTGCAAAGAGGCGCTGAACGAGACCAAGGGCGATATGGAAGCGGCGATAGATTACCTGCGCAAGAAAGGGCTTTCGAAGGCCGCCAAAAAGGCCGGCCGCGCCACTTCGGAAGGGACGGTTTTTTCCTACATCCACGGCGGCGGCAAAATAGGCGTCATGGTGGAAGTGAACTGCGAAACCGACTTTGTGGCCCGCAACGACAAGTTTCAGGATATGGTGAAAGACATCGCCATGCACATCGCCGCGGTGAGCCCCGCTTATGTAAACCCGGAGGACGTACCGGCGGCCGTGGTTGACAGGGAGCGGGCGATACTTGCCGATCAGGCGAAAGAATCCGGCAAACCGGAAGCGGTGGTCGCCAAAATAGTGGAAGGGCGCCTTTCCAAATTTTACGAGGAAAAGTGCCTTGTGAAGCAGAAGTTCATAAAAAATCCCGATGTTACCATCGAGGAGCTCGTCAAGGCGAAGATCAGCGAGATCGGTGAGAATATCGTCGTCCGCCGTTTTGTCCGCTACCAGCTCGGGGAAGCTTGAGCTGCCCATGGGCCAGCTGAAATATAAAAGAATACTGCTCAAGCTGACCGGCGAATCAATGGCCGGAGCCCAGAAAGAGGGGGTTCTGTACGACGCTGTGCGGGAAATCGCCAAGGAGATAAAAGAAGTTCAGGATATGGGGGCGGAAGTGGCCGTCGTTATCGGCGGCGGCAACATCCTGCGCGGGTCCCTTGCGTCGGCGGCTGGGATTGACCGGACCACCGCCGACTATATGGGGATGCTCGCCACCGTCATCAATGGGTTGGCGCTGCAAAGCGCCCTCGAACAGATGGGTGCGGAAACCCGAATGCAGACGTCTATCACCATGTCGCAGGTGGCGGAGCCGTTTGTCCGCCGCCGCGCGGTGCGGCACCTGGAGAAAAAGCGGGTGCTGATTTTTTCGGGCGGCACCGGCAATCCGTATTTCACCACCGATACCACCGCATCGCTGCGCGCGATGGAGATTGGCGCCGAAGTGATTTTGAAGGCCACCAAAGTGGACGGCGTGTACACCGCCGATCCGATGAAGGACAAAACGGCCCGCAAGTATACCGAGCTCAAGTTCATTGATGTGCTGAAAAATGGCATTAACGTGATGGATGCCGCGGCGATATCCCTCTGCATGGACAACCATTTGCCGATTATCGTTTTTAACCTGTTTGAAAAAGGCAATATCAAGAGGGTGCTCTGCGGCGAACCGATTGGCACGATTGTAAGGGGGAATTGATTATGGGAGCCACTATCGAACAGGAAGGCAAGCAGAAGATGGAAACCACCATTTCGCTGCTGCAGAAGGAAATGGCGGGCATCCGCACCGGGCGGGCATCCGCCGGTCTCCTGGACACCATTTATGTGGATTACTACGGCACCCAGACACCGATCAAGCAGATGGCAACCGTCAGCACACCCGAACCGCGCGTTATCGTCGTCCAGCCGTGGGACGTTTCCGCGATGCCCGCAATTGAAAAGGCCATTAAAACGTCCGACATCGGCATTACGCCGCAGAACGACGGCAAAGTGATTCGCCTCAACATGCCGCCGCTCACCGAAGAGCGCCGCAGGGAAATGGCCAAGATGATCAAAAAGATCGGCGAGGAAAATAAGGTGGCCATCCGCAACATCCGCCGCGACGCGATGGACAAGGTCAAAGCCAAGCTGAAGAACAAAGAGCTCTCCGAGGACGAAGAGAAGAAAATCGAGGGGCGCATCCAGAAGATAACCGACGAATATGTGGCGAAGGTCGACTCCATTGTGCATAATAAAGAAAAAGAAATAATGGAGAATTGACCGGTGACCCCGGCGGAAGCCGCGCTCTGGGATTCGATTGACAGCGCCCGCTTGCCGCGCCATGTCGCCATCGTTATGGACGGCAACGGCCGTTGGGCCAAGCGGCGGATGATGCCGCGCATTTTCGGCCACCGCGCCGGCGTCGCAACCGTCGACCGCATCCTTTCCCTCGCTTCGGAAATCAAGCTTCCGGCGCTTACGCTTTATTCCTTCAGCACCGAAAACTGGAAACGTCCCCCCACGGAAGTGGCGGCGTTGATGGACATTCTGAAGGAATACCTCATGAAAGAGATGATGCGGATGGTGCAAAACAACATCCGGTTCAACACCATTGGCCGGATCGCCGAACTTCCCGCCGCCGCCATCGATTGCATAAACCAGGTCAAGGAGTCGACCAAAAACAACACCGGCACCGTGCTTACCCTGGCGCTCAGCTACGGCGGAAGGGCGGAGTTGGAGGACGCGGTAAAAGCAATCGCGCGCGAAGTGAAAAGCGGCGGACTCGATCCCGAGGCTATCGGGCAGGAGACTATTGGCAGCCATCTGGATACCGCCGGGCTTCCGGAAGTTGATCTTCTGATACGCACCAGCGGTGAACAGCGGATCAGCAACTTCCTGCTGTGGCAGATCGCCTACGCAGAGCTTTGGTTCACGGATATACTCTGGCCCGATTTCCAGGGAACCGATTTTCTGCAAGCGGTACGGGAGTTCCAAAAGAGAGAACGGCGTTTTGGCCTCTCCGGCGATCAGTTGGGTCCGCTTGCGGGCGGATCCACGGCCTGACGGCGGCGGAGAGGGGATGAGATGACACGGATTATCACCGCGGCGATTCTTGCCCCGCTGTTCATATATGTGACCATTTCCGCGCCAGCGAACATTTTCACCGCCATGATTGAACTCGCCGCCGCCATCTGTTTCCTTGAATATGCGCGAATGGCATTACAAAAAGGGATCGCCATCCATCGGATACGCGGCCTTGTCGCGTCGCTTGTGATACCGCTGGCGTTTATCAGTTCGCATTATGTGGCCTACATGGCTCTGGCCCTTATTCTGGTGGCGTTTCTTTTCACGGCGCTGGAAGATGCCGCGAACGATATCAATCCGGCCGTTTACACGATATTCGGCGTCATCTACATAGGAGTCGCTTTCAGCGCCCCCGTTTTGATCCGGATGGAGGAAAACGGCCCGATGCAATTCCTTCTGATCTGCTTTGCAACATGGGGCGCCGATATTGGCGCCTATTATGTGGGGCGGTCCATGGGCAAGACCAAGTTGGCCCCCGCCATCTCTCCCGGCAAAACCGTGGAGGGGGTTGTTGGGGGAATTGTTTCCGCGGTTATCTTTGCCGGCCTGTTTGCGCTCATCTTTTTTTCGCAGGCGAACGTCGTCCTCATTGCGGGGGCGGGACTCATCGGCGGCATTATCGGTCCGGTTGGGGATTTGGCCGAATCGCAAATTAAGCGGCATTTTGGCGTTAAGGACTCCGGAAGCATCCTGCCGGGACACGGCGGCCTGCTGGATCGCGCCGACGCCTTGATGCTTACCGCGCCAGCCTACTACATATTTTTGGCGCTGGCCGGTTACATATCGTGAAACGAAGGATACTCATCCTCGGCTCCACCGGCTCCATTGGCAAGAGTTGTCTCGACGTGGTGCGCGCCAACCCGGGAAGGTTTGAGGTGGCGGGGCTTTCCGCGCAGAGCAATGTGCGGGAGCTTGCCGCCCAGATCAGGGAATTCAAGCCGAAAAAAGCGGCCATCGCCCATGAAGTGGCGTGGAAGGAGCTGAAAGCGGCGGTGCCTCCCGCCACCCGGTTATTTGCCGGCCCGCACAGCGCCGCGGAACTGGTGGGAGCGCTCAAGCCGGATGTGGTGGTATCGGCCATCGTCGGCGCGGCGGGGCTTATTCCCGCCTTGGCCGCCATAAAGCAGGGGATACGGGTGGCGCTTGCCAACAAGGAACCGCTGGTGATGGCGGGCAAGATCATGATGACCGCCGCACGCAAACATGGCGCCCAAATACTTCCCATCGACAGCGAACACTCGGCCATCTGGCAGTGCCTCAACGGCGAGCCGCGCGAGCGGGTAAAAAAACTGATACTCACCGCGTCCGGCGGGCCGTTTCTGCGCAAGACCGCGGCGGAACTGAAAAAAGTGACCGTGGCCCAGGCGCTGAAGCACCCGCGTTGGAAAATGGGGCGTAAAATCACCATCGACAGTTCCACCATGATGAACAAGGGCCTCGAGGTAATCGAAGCCCGCTGGTTGTACGATATTCCGGCGGAACGGATAGAGGTGGTTATTCATCCGCAGAGCATCGTTCACTCGATGGTCGAATTTATGGATACCTCCGTCATGGCGCAGTTCGGCCTCCCCGACATGCGTGTGCCAATAGCTTACGCGCTTTCCTATCCGGATCGCTGGCCCGCCCCCAAACTGGCGTCATTGTCCCTTGCCGAAGCGGGGCCGCTCGAATTTTTCCCGCCCGACACCAAGCGGTTTTCTTGCCTGCGGCTTGCCTACGATGCGGTCCGCCGGGGAGGCGTGATTCCCGCCGCGCTGAACGCCGCGAACGAAGTGGCGGTGGAGGAATTTTTGGATGGAAAAATCCGCTATGTCGACATTCCACGCATCATCGAAAAAACAATGGACAGAACGCCGGACATGCGTACGCCAAGCTTGGGCACGGTGATGGAAGCGGATGCCGCGGCGCGCGTTACGGCCCGTGCGCTCTGCCACGGACGGCGGCGGAATTGAATTTGTACGCCGCCGTGAAGTGTGCTATATATTTCGGTAATCGTTTCTATATTAAGGAGATGGCATGACAAAGATCGATATCGTCAACAAAATCTCGGAACAGGCGGGACTCCAAAAGCCGGAAGCCGAGCTCGCCGTCGAGACAATCATTTCGCTTGTTAAGGAAACCCTCGGGAGCGGCGACAGTGTCATCCTGCGGCGGTTCGGTTCCTTTCAGGTACGCCAAAAACGGGAACGGATCGGCCGCAATCCCAAAACCGGGGAAGAGGCGAGCATTACCGCCCGCAAGGTTGTGCGCTTTAAAGCCGGCAAGTATTTCAAGGCCGCGGTAAACACCTGATTCTCCGGCCCGGCGTCCCCCCGCGAGCAATTTACCACTGAGGAATACCGTCATGGAAAACGCCGTTAGAGAAATCCTGCGCGCCATCGGGGAAGACCCCGACCGCCAGGGATTGCGCGACACTCCCAAGCGGGTGGAAAAATCATTCAAGTACCTCACCTCCGGCTACAGCGTCGATATCGGCGCGCTTATCAATGAAGCGCTCTTCGACGAGACATACAACGAAATGGTGCTGGTCAAGGACATCGAGTTCTACAGCATGTGCGAACATCACCTGCTCCCGTTCTTTGGCAAGGCGCATATCGCCTACATTCCGAACGGCAAAATTATCGGCCTCTCAAAACTTCCCCGGCTGGTGGAAGCCTTTTCCCGCCGTTTGCAGGTACAGGAACGGCTCACCACGCAAATCGCCGAGACCATCCGCAATCATGTAAAGCCGCAGGGGGTGGGCGTGGTGATGGAAGCCCGGCACCTCTGCATGTGCATGCGGGGGGTGCAGAAGGAAAACAACTACGCCGTCACCTCGGCGATGCTTGGCACCTTCCGGTCGGATAACCGCACCCGCTCGGAATTCCTGAACCTGATCGCCCTCAAGCGGCCGTTCTAAGACCGTTGCCGCGGTGAGCGGCGCGTTCAACTTTTGATGTCGCGGCCGAGACGCTTTTTCACGCTCTCTATTTTGGAATCAAGGCGGCCTGATTTCCCTTTGCGGTAATCGATTTTGATGGTGGTGGAGATGCGGTTGCAATCCAGCGACATCCGCTCGAAGCACTGCCTCACCACTCCCATCACCTGGTCGAATTCCCCTTCGACGACCGTCCCCATCGGATTGAGCCGGTAGGGGAGGCCGCTTTTGTCTATGATGTCGAGCGAGCGGGCGACGTATTCGCTTACGCTTTCGCCTTTGTCGAGCGGGGTCATGCTGAATTCGAGCAGAACCATTTGTCCTCCAGTGGAAGCGGCGGGTTATACCAACAGGAAAAAAAGTATCAACACCGTGCAGCGCACGAGGTCTTCACGCGTGGACAGGGGAATGGAGAGCGTCATTTCCATGCCCGTCATACCTCCAGCCGGTATTCCTTGATCTTTTTACGCAGGGTGTTCCGGTTGATGCCGAGAATGCGCGAGGCATCCGACTGATTGCCTTCGGTTTCGCTGATAACCATCTTGAGCAACGATTTTTCAACCGCGCCCATGATCATGTCGTGCAGATGCCCGTTGGGTACGGAGCGCATCTTTGATAAGTGTTCTTTAAGCGCCCGGTTAAGGACGTCGTCAATAGTAGTCGTCATAAAAGAAACAACACCCGCGGCAAACAAAATTACGAAATGGTTTCTCCAACTCCCCAAACTCACTACTGAGTATGGCTGTAATGGTAGCAAAATTTATTTTAATGTCAACGAAAGACGGAAAAATTGTTGCGAGCACATTAACCGTCCGGTGTAGGAGCACATTACCTGTCCGGTTATATAAAACGTCCATGGAGGCGTTTTATGAGAAAGACGATGTTCGGGCAGGAGGTGTTACTCATGCGATTTCAAGAAGCGCATAGCGG
>JACRGQ010000011.1 GCA_016217735.1 Nitrospinota bacterium | reverse complement strand
GCAAAAAATTTCCGCCGCCGTCATCGCCATGAACGAGGAGCGGAAGATAGGGGATTGCCTCAAAAGTCTCGCGTGGGCCGATGAGATGGTGGTGGTGGATTCGCACAGCGCCGACCGGACGCGCGAACTGGCGGCCGCGGCGGGCGCACGGGTGATCGAGCGGGACTGGCCCGGCCACATCAAGCAAAAAAACTTCGCGCTGGAATCGTGCGCCAACGGGTGGGTGATTTCGCTGGACGCCGACGAGCGGGTATCCGCCGCGCTGCGCGCCGAGATCGCCCGCGAAATGGAGGCCCCGCGCGCCAACGGCTACGCCATGCCGCGCAAGGTGTTTTACATCAACCGCTGGATACGCCACTGCGGCTGGTACCCGGCGCCAAAGGTGCGGCTGGTGAAAAAGGAGAAGGCCCGCTGGGGGGGCATCGACCCGCACGACACGCTGATGGTGGAGGGGCCGGTACTGACGTTGCGCGGCGACATCTACCATCTTTCCTTCGATACCATTCACGCCCACTTCCGCACCATCGACCACTTCACGCGCGTCGGGGCGCGCGAGGCGTTCAAAAACGGGAAGCGGGCGGGTCTTGCCGACCAGACGCTGCGCCCCTTCTTCACCTTTTTCAAAATGTATGTGCTGAAGGCCGGGTTCCTGGACGGCGTGGCGGGGCTTATCGCCTGCGCGCTTTCCGCCTTCCACACGTTCACGAAGTACGACCGCCTCCGCGCGTTGGCCCGCCGCTGACCCGCCGCTGACCCGCCGCCAGCCCCGGAAAACGCGGTGGGGGCAGATTTCGCCATGCGCCGCATTGTGAGTTATAATACGCGGTATAGGGAAAAGAGCGGCGCTTAACCGGTCTTAAGCTAAGGGTGATATAGATAGAGGGAGGCGGGGATACGTGCCGCCATTGCAACAATGAGAATCCTTATCGCAGCCGAAAATCCGTTCGAGCGCAAGGAGATACGCGCTTTGTTGCGCGAACTCCCATTCGAAAAATGGGACGACACCATGTCGCTTTCCATATTGGATGAAAGCCCCAGCCAGGGTTCGATCATGTTCGTCCTGGCCGGCCACCCGAAAGGGAACTATTACGACCTCGTTATCGCCGCCAACGACCTCAAAAAGGGCACCGGCCTCCAACTGACCAAAATACTGGGGGAAAAAGAGGTGGCTCCCGCCGTGCCGTTCATCATTTATGGCGTCGGGAGGGAGGGGGCCGCGGGCCTTCCCGAAACCACCTGCCTGCTGCCGGCCCCCATCGCCAAAGAATCGCTGGCCGCCGCGCTGGAGAAAATCGCGCTGGCGCTCATCCGCGGGGAGGACGCGCGGCGGAAGGCCGCCATAGAAAAGCTGATGCAAAAGCTTGCCAGCGGCGAGCGGGTGGCGAACTTCCCCTCGCAGCTTGAAAATATTTACATCCGTTCCGTCGCCAACATCCTGCACCTCCGCAAATACGCGCCGTGGCACGTTGCCTCCCATCTAAGCCTGGTGAACATCTATATGGGCTGCAACAAATACGAATCGGCCATCCCCCACGCGAAAACGGCGCTCAGGATCGACCCCGACAACCGGGAAGCCCACCGCCAACTGGCGCTGGCGTACCGAAGGGCCGGAAAATCGTTTGAGGAGCTGGGGGAACTGCTGGAGATGCTGAAGAACGACCCCTCCTCCTCCGACATCCTGCTGAAGGTGGGCGAGGCCTACCTGCGCGCGGAAGATTACCCCAAAGCGGAGGAGTTCTTCATCAAGGCGATTAACGCCTACAGCCCGGAAGAGGAAAACCGCGGCCGCGCCAAGCTCCATGTGGGGCTGGGGCGGGCCTATGCCGGCGAGGCGGCCCAAGGGCAAAACGGGGTGACAATGGCCATGGCGCGCGACGAGTTCAATGCGGCGATCCATCTCTATCCGCTCCTGCTCTCCGCGTACAACAATCTGATCCTCGTCTACCGCAAGCTGGGACAATACGAAGAAGCGATGAAGATCGTGGGGCTGGCGGCGGACATCACCCCGGACAACGCCGAGGACTGGGTGGCGCTGTTCGAGATATTCCTCATTGACGGCGACCAGAAAAAAGCCCGTTTCTGCCTGCACAAGGCGCTGAAATACGACCCGGAAAACCAGATCACCCTTTGCACGGCCGCCGAAACATATGTGCGGCAGGGGCTGTTCGAGGACGCCGTCGGCCTTTTTGAAAAAGCGGTGGAGGTGAATCCTTCCGATTCCCGCCTCTACAATTTCCTCGGCATATGCAGCCGCCAACTCAACCAGTACGACTTGGCCATCGGCTATTACCATCATGCGCTGAAACTGGATCCGGACGATCCCGGCCTGCACCATAACCTCGGCGCCGCCTACCGCCACATCGGCGACTTGGCAAAGGCCCGCGCGGAGTACGAGACCGCGCTGCGTTTGCAGCCGGATTTCACCGAGGCGGCCGAGGCGCTGAAGCGGCTGGCGCACACGGACGTGGCGGGGTAGGGGCGCGCGTGGATAACCCAGGCGAAACATCACCGGCGGCCTGGCGGCGTGAAAAGGGCTTCCGCCTCTTTGTCGTCCTGACGGCATCCATCGTGTTGGCGGAATCCCTCATCATGCTCCTGCTGCAATTTTTTTTAGTCATTTCCCCGCTGGCCGAAATGTTGCTGGATATAGGGTTGCTGACGCTGGTGGCCGGCGCGCTCACCTACGTTCTGTTTTACAAGGAACTGCTCAAGGACCTCGCCGCGCGCGCCGAGGCCGAGGAAAACCTGCGCGCCCTCACCGGATCGCTTGAGGGGCAGGTTCGCGTCCGCACCGCCAAGTTCGCCTCTTCAAGCGCGGAGATACGATCCATCCTGGAATCGACGGCCGACGGCATTCTCCGCATCGATACGAAAGGAACCGTCCAGACCGCCAACCGCTCCGCCCACCGCATTCTGGGATACCGGGGGATGGAACTGGTGGGCCAAAACATTTCCGCCATCATTCCCGACGCCCACCTGAAGATACTGGTGGAAGGGTATATCGCCTTTCTCGGCGGCTGGGCGGGAGATGCCGCATCGGACACCATTGAGGCCGCCGCGATAAAAAAAGGGGGCGGAACCATCCCCGTTGAAATCACCATCTCGGAATGCATCATCGACCAGAAAATTTACTATGTGCTCATCATGCGCGACACCACCGAACGCAAAAAGACGATGGACTTGCTGGTGGCGCACGAAAAAGCGCTGGCGGCCGCCCAGTCAATCGCGCATCTCGGCAGTTGGGAGATGGATGTTCACACTGGCAAGATAATATGCTCGGACGAATTACATAGAATTTACGGTTTCGAACCCGGGGTCTCCGAGCCTACGCTTAATACTTTCATGGGATTTGTTCATCCGGACGACAGGAAAATAATAGAGGACGGCATTCCGGATATTTTGTCGGGAAAGATTCCGCACTTTGAGTTTGACATCCGGATAATCAGGCCGGATGGGCAGGAGCGGGTTCTTCACGCCAAGTTCGAGGTCATTGCCGGCGCGGACGGCAAACCGGTCAAATTAACCGGCACTAACATGGATATCACCGACCGCAAGGCGGCGGTGGATAAACTGAAAGCGGCGAAGGAGGAGGCGGAGGCCGCCACCGTCCTGAAAGACAAATTCGTCTCGCTCGTTTCCCACGACCTGAAGGGGCCGCTGGGGACGATGCTCGGCTTTATGCAGATTATCCAGCACAAAGAGGCGGAACGCATCTCCCCGGAATCGCGGGAGGGGCTGAGATACGCCATCGAGTCGGGCCGGAAGATGGCGGCGCTCATAGACGACCTGCTGCATCTGGGCCGCGTGCGCAGCGGCAAGATCGTCCCGCGGTTCCGCTTCATCGACGCCTGCGCCGCCGTCAACAAGGCGCTCGCGCAATGCGGCCAGTCCGCCGCCCAAAAAGAGATAGCGGTAAAAAACGAAGTGCCGCGGGGCAGCCGCATATACGCCGATGAAACGCTCATCGCCGAGGTGTTTTACAACCTCCTTTCGAACGCCATCAAGTTCAGCCGCGCGGGGGATGCCGTGACGGTATCCATGGCCGGCGAAAGCCCCCCCGCCATCTGCGTTGCCGATAACGGCGCCGGCATTCCCCCGGAGCGGGCGGAGCACCTGTTCAGCTACGAAAAGAAGACGTCGACCCCCGGCACCAACAACGAAACCGGGAGCGGGCTGGGACTCCCCCTCAGCAATGAAATCATCGCCGCGCACGGCGGCACGCTGACGCTGCGGTCGGAGCCGGGCAAGGGGAGTTCCTTTCTCGTTACGCTGCCGCTCAACCAGCGGCCCCGCATTCTGCTGGTGGACGACGAGCCGGCGGAGATGGCGCTGCTGAAACAGTATCTGGCGCCGCTGGGTTCCGACCTGCTGGAGGCCCGCGACGGCGAAGGGGCGCTCCGTCTGTTGCGCGGGGGAGGGAGGATCGACCTCGTGGTATCGAACATCTGGATGCCGGCGGTGAACGGGCTGGATTTGGTGATGCGCATGAAGGAGGACAAGAATCTCAGATATATCCCGGTGATCATGCTTACGTCCGACGACAGCATGGAAACCCGCGAAAAGGCGCTGAGCTTGGGGGCGGATGATTTTTCCACCAAGCCGGTCGACACGAACGACCTGCTGCCGCGCATCCGCCGCTTCATCGGCTGAGAAAATAAAAAAGGCCCGGAGGTTTCAAGAAACCTCCGGGCCATTAAGAATCATTGGTTGCGGGGACAGGATTTGAACCTGCGACCTCCGGGTTATGAGCCCGACGAGCTACCAGACTGCTCTACCCCGCTTTGTGATAATGGGTTAACCGGAGTTTAAAGTCAATCCCAAATCACGGGTAAAATCGCGGGGAAGGGGATGATGCCGCCCAAGTAACGGAAAAAACACTACCCTCCGTTCTCCATCCGGGATAGAATAAGCGGATTATCAGGGACTAAAGGGCTTGGCGTGTTCTATTAAGGAGCAAGGCATGGGCAAGGATACCGTTACGGTCACCAATAATGCCACCGGCACATCGGCCGAGTTTCCGCTGCTGAAGGGGACGCACGGGCCGGATGTGGTGGACATCTCGACGCTCTACCAAAAGCTGGGAATATTCACCTACGACCCCGGCTTCAAATCGACCGGCAGCTGCAAGAGCGCCATAACCTTCATCGACGGCGAAGAAGGGATACTGCTCTACCGCGGATACCCCATCGAACAGTTGGCCGAAAAGAGCAGTTACCCGGAGGTCTGTTATCTCCTTTACTACGGCGAGCTGCCGGACAAAAAACAGTACGCCGACTTCGACCGGATCATGACGCACCACAGCATGGTGAATGAATCGCTGCGGACGTTCTATCAGGGCTTTCACCACAACGCGCACCCGATGGCGATCATGGTGGGGGTGGTGGGGGCGCTATCGGCTTTTTACCACGACTCGCTGGAGATCGGCGACCTGCGGCATCAGGAAATCAGCGCCCACCGGCTGATCGCCAAAATGCCGACCATCGCCGCCGCCTGTTACAAGCACAGCGTCGGACAACCGATGGTCTACCCCAACAACAAAATGAGCTACGCCGCGAACTTTCTCAACATGATGTTCAGCGTGCCGGCGGACGACTACGAGGTGAACCCGGTGCATGCCAGGGCATTGGACCTCCTCTTCATCCTGCATGCCGACCACGAGCAGAACGCCAGCACCAGCACGGTGCGGCTGGCCGGCAGCTCCGAGGCCAACCCCTTCGCGGCGGTGAGCGCCGGCATCGGGGCGCTGTGGGGTCCCGCGCACGGCGGCGCCAACGAGGCGGTGATCCGGATGCTGGAGGAGATCGGCGATCCGAAGAACATCGAAAAATTCATCGCGCGCGCCAAGGACAAAAACGACACCTTCCGGCTGATGGGCTTCGGCCACCGCGTTTACAAAAACTACGATCCGCGCGCCCGCATCATAGCCAAAATGGCCAAGGAGATGTTAAGCACCACCAGCGGCAGCGACCCGCTGCTGGAAATATCGTTAAAGCTGGAGGAGATCGCGCTCAAGGACCAGTACTTCATCGAACGCAAGCTCTATCCGAACGTCGACTTTTACTCCGGCATCATCTACAAAGCGATGGGCATCCCCACCAACATGTTCACCGTGCTCTTCTCCATCGCCCGCACCATCGGGTGGATTACCCAGTGGCACGAGATGATCAACGACCCGCAGCGCGCCATCGGCCGCCCCCGCCAGCTTTACACCGGCGCGGCCAAACGCGATTATGTGCCTATCGGCGGGCGGGGATGAGGAGAGACGAAATGACCGCGAAAAAAATGACCGCCCTGCTGATCGACGACTCGAAGTTGTCGCGCAACCTGCTCAAGCACTACATCTTCAGCGAATATGACGACGTGGATGTTATCGAGGAGCACCGCGGCGCGTCCGGCCTGCAAACCTACTTCGGGCAGGAACCGCACCTCACCTTCCTGGATCTCACCATGCCGGAGATGAGCGGGTTCGAATTCCTCGAGGAGGTGAAAAAGCGCGGCAAGAAGGGGAAAATCGCCGTTCTCTCGGCCGACGTGCAGGAGATAAGCCGCCAGACCGCGCTCAGCCTGGGGGCCGATTTTTTCATCGCAAAGCCGATCAAAACCCAACTGGCGAAGATCAACAGCATCGTCGACAATATCCGCGGCGCCCTCGGTTTGGGGACCGTCCAGCTCAGCCCGGAACAGAAAGATTCCATCGCGGAAGTATTCAACATCGGCGTCGGCAAGGCCGCCGATTCGCTTTCAAAGCTCACCGGCCTCAAAATCGACCTCTCCATCCCGCAAGTGGAGCTGGTGGAGCGCGCCGCCCTGACCGCCTCGCTGCGCGATAGCTTCAACCTGAAAGGGAAAGTGATCACCCTGCAGCAGGGGTTCAAGGGGGATTTTCACGGCATGGCGTTCCTCATCCTCCCGCCGGACAAGTTGCGCGAACTGGTGGGGCTTATTTTGAGCGGCGAAGCGGATCTGGACGAGGAAGAGGTCTACCGCGACAGCGCCACGGAAATCGGCAACATCATAATCAGTTCCTGCCTCAGCGCCTTCGGCAACACGGTGGAAACGCCGCTGACGCTGCTTCCCCCCGCGATGGTGGAAGCGGAAGAGGACATCCTGACCGGCGCCGGCGGCGATCCCGCGTTCATGCGCCACGCGCTGGTGGCCCGCGTCGGCCTTGGCATACGGCAGCGCAACATCGATGGTTTTCTGGTGCTGGTGATCAGCGTGGGGAGCATGAAGCTGCTGCTCGCCTGCCTCAAAAAAATGTCCCGCGGTTAATCCCGATTGCCGCGGTGGGTACGCATTTTAATGTGTACATCGGCCCGCAAGGGCCGACCTGCACGGGTACCACGGGAAAAAACGCGGGTCAGCGGAAGAGGCGGGCGGTGACGCGGTTATATTCCGCCTCGTAATCCCCCAAAATCCCCTCGGCGGCGAACGAGAAATGCCCGCCCGGCGCGATGATCAGATGCTCCAGCAGCCGCACCCCCATCACCGCCGCCGTGAAGCCGGTCTCGCGCGTGAGCGCCCGGTCTTCGTCCGACGGCAACGGCTCGCCGCCCGGGTGGTTGTGCGCCAGCACGATGGCGGCCGCGCCGCTTTTCACCGCGCGTTCCACTATCTGCCGCGGCGTCACCGGCACTTCCGTGGCGGTGCCCGCGGCTATGCCCTCTTCGTCCACGATCTCATGCGCGGAACTCAGGTAAATCACGCGGAACACCTCGTGTTTCAGGCCGCGCATGGCGTGGTCAAGATAATCCAGCACCTCTTCGCTGTTGTTGAGGTACGGCCTTCCCATCATTCTCTCGCGCAGGAATTTGCGGGTGATCTGGTGGATGAATTTTATCCCGAAGGCATTGGCCGGGCCGACGCCCTTCACCTGCGTCAGGTCGGCCAGCTCCGCCTCCAGCACGTTGCGGAGCGTTTTGAATTTTCCCAGCACCTCGCGCGCGGACTGCTTGCAGTCGCGGCGCGGGGTGGCGAGCGTGAGCAGCAGCTCGACGATCTCCTCGTCGGTGAATTTGTCGAGGCCGTGCCGGAGGAATTTTTCCCGCAGCCGTTGGCGATGCCCTTCGCGGTCCGGCGCGTCCGTCATCGCTTGTAAATATCCACGAGGGTGAAAACCATCAGTCCCACCGATATCATGCCGTTCACGTTGAAGAACGCCACGTTCACGTTCCGCAAGTCGTCCGGCCGCACCAGCCGGTGCTCATACCAGAGCAGCGCGGCGGTGCAGGCGACCCCCGCGAGGTATATCCACCCCAGCGTTTCCGCCGCGTACCACAAGGCCACGAGGAACAGTATCATCGCCGCGTGCGCCCCGGCGGCAAGCCGCAGCCCCCGCGCCACGCCAAAGCGGGAGGGGATGGAAAAGAGGCCCAGCGCCCGGTCGTGCTCCACGTCCTGGCAGCTATAGATGATGTCGAGGCCCAGCAGCCAAAAGACAACCGCCGCGCCGAGCAGCAGCGGCGGCGGGCCCACCGCCGCCGTCACCGCTATCCACGCGCCCACCGGGGCGAGCGCCAGCGCGATGCCGAGAAACAGATGCGAGTAGGGGGTGAACCGCTTGGTGAACGAATAGAAGAAAACCACCGCCAGCGCCACCGGCGAAAGGTAAAAGGCGAGCGGATTGATGAACCGGCAGACGGCGGCGAAGAGCGCCGACATGACGGCGGTAAAAACGATGTACGCCGCGCGGCGCGCCCGCCCGGATGCCAGCGGGCGGTCTTTGGTGCGGGGGTTGCCGCCGTCGAACCGGGCGTCGGTCAGCCGGTTGAAGGCCATCGCGGCGCTGCGGGCGAAGACCATCGCCGCGAGGATAAGCCCCAGCAGGCGCGGGGCCGGCATTCCCCCGGCCGCGATGAACGCCCCCATCACCGCGAACGGCATGGCGAAAAGCGTGTGCTCGATCCTGATGTCTTTCAGGATGAGGCCGAGGTCTTTCACCACCGCTTCCCGCCCCCGGCATACTTGCCGGAATAGCCGCCGCCGAATCCGCCCGCCGGGCCGCCGGCGGGAACGCGGTTGGCGTGGTAGCTCAATTTTTGTTCGACGACGTCTTCGGGGATGTCCCGCAGGAAGACGGAAGGCTTGGCGATATCGCGCTGGCCGAAGGTGCGGCGGCTCATGGCGTGGGTGAGGTAGAGCTTGCGCATGGCGCGGGTCATTCCCACATAGCAGAGGCGGCGCTCTTCGTCCATCTGGTCGCCGTCTTTCAGGCTGTTGGCGTGCGGCAGCAGGCCGTCTTCCAGCCCCGCGATGAAAACCACCGGAAATTCCAGCCCCTTCGATACGTGCAGCGTCATGATGCAGACGGCGTCGGATTTTTCGTCCACGAGGTCGGCTTCCGCTTGCAGCGCGGTCCGCTCCAGGAATTCCGTTATCGGTTCGTTGGCGTACGGCGCGTTGGCAAGTTCCTGGAGGTTTTCGGCGCGGCCGTCGTCCTGCGCCGTTTTCTTTTCGCGCAGCGCCTCGATGTAGCCGCTTTTTTCCAGCGTGAACTTTATCACGGCCGCCGCCGGCATTCCCCCCGCCGCGTCCCTGATTTCGCCGATGAGCCGGCCAAATTCCAGCAGCCTCTTTTTGGCGGCGGTGGAGACGCCGTTATCCATCGTGCAGGCGGCCAGCGGGGATACGTTGTTGGCGCGGGCGAATTCCCTCAGCTTCAGAATGCTGGCGGCCCCCACGCCGCGCGGGGGGAAAGCGATGGCGCGCTGAAAACTTATCTCGTCGGTTCCGTTTATCGCAAGGCGCAGCCACGCCATCAGGTCTTTCACTTCCTTCCGGTCGTAGAACTTGAGGCCGCCGTACACGCGGTACGGTATTCCCTTTTGGTTAAACGCTTCTTCAATAACGCGGGACTGCGCGTTGGTGCGGTAGAAGACGGCCACGTCGCCGTATCGCCGCCGTCCCTCATCCACCGCTTTTTTTATCTCGCGCGCCACGAAGTCGGCTTCGTCCAGTTCGTCGGCGGTGGTCGTCAGGGTTATCGGTTCGCCGGGGGCGGCTTTGGTCCAGAGGGTCTTTTCCTTGCGTCCCTCGATGACGGCCACCACGCCGTGGGCCGCCTTCAGTATGTTGCCGGTGCTGCGGTAGTTCTCCTCCAGCAGGATCACCTTGCAGCCCTTGAAATTTTTTTCAAAGTCGCGGAGGTTTCCCACCCGCGCGCCGCGCCAGCGGTAGATGCTCTGGTCGTCGTCCCCCACCACGAAGATGTTGTTGTGGCCGCTCCCCAGCAGGGAAATGAGGCGGTACTGCACCAGGTTGGTGTCCTGAAACTCGTCCACCATGATGAATTGGAAGTAGCCGCGGTAGGTCTCCAGCACTTCGGGGCGCGTTTCGAACAGCCGGATGACCTGCACCATCAGGTCGTCGAAATCGACGGCGTTGTTTTCCTTCAGCCGCTGCTGGTACTGGAAGAATATTTCGGCCACAACCTTGCCGGCGCGCTGCGTTCCGTCGGCGGCCATATGTTCCGGGCCTTTGAGGTCGTTCTTGTATTTACTGATAAGCCCCATCACCTTGCGGTGCGGCAGCTCGCTGTCGTCGATTCCCTTCTCCTTCAAGATCGCCTTCACCAGCGATTTCTGGTCCGACGCGTCGAACACCACCGGCATCGCGGCGAAGCCCAGCTTGGGCCACTCGGTTTTGAGTATGCGCAGGCAGGTGGCGTGGAAGGTGGATATCCACATGCGCCCCACGTCGATGCCGAGGAGGCGCGCGATGCGCTCTTTCATCTCATGCGCCGCCTTGTTGGTGAACGTGACGCAGAGGATGGACCAGGGGGAGGCGCCCATCTCGACCAGCCGCGCGGCGCGGGCGGTGATGACGCGCGTTTTGCCCGAACCGGCGCCGGCCAGCACCAGCGCCGGGCCGAATACATGCTCCACCGCCTCGCGTTGGCGTTCGTTCAGCGGGATTTCCATCGGCGGGGGTTACTGGGCCTTGCGGCCGACGAACTCGTCCAACTCCGGCTTCAGTTTGTCGTACGGCAGGTAGCCGCGCAGCACGCGGTGGACCTCGCCGTTTTTAACGAGCGCTATCGAGGGGGTGCCCGTTATCTTCAGCTGTTCGGCGCGGGCAAGGTCATTCCTCAGTTTCTCGTTCACCGCGTCCTCCATCGTTTTGTCCTGCCGCATGGAGGGGAGTTTCACCTTGAGATAGTCCAGTATCGTTTCCTGGTTGTCGAATATCTCTGAGCGGGTTTTCAGGTACATCTCCTTCCCCTGGTAATAGGCGACGCTGTTGGCGTACGCCACGGCCATCGGCGAATAGGGGTGCGACTGGATGATGTAGTCGCGGAAGACGATGAAGGCTTCCGGATATTCCTTCATGATCTGGCGCTCGGCCATCTCGTTCTGCTTGCAGTAGTGGCACTGGTAGTCGGAAAAAAACTCTATGCGGTACGGCGACGCCGGGTTGCCCGTGCTGGTGATGCTTTCGGCGCGGCCCATGATCGGCCCGGCCGCCTGAACCTTCAGCGGCACGAAAAAGGCCGCGAACGCGGCGGCCGCCAGCCCCAGCATCGCGGCGCGGTATTTCCATCGCCGGGCGGGGGGAAATGCCGTGGCGAACAGCAGGACGCCCAGCAACATGACGATGGCGAATTGAATCATACAGAGAATACAAATAGCCTGAATCACGGAAATCTGCAAGTAGGCAAAATAAAATTCAGCCCCCGCCATCACGCCGGCGAAGAGGCCGGCCCACGCCGCGTTGCGCCGGTACAGCGCCACCAGCGCCGCATAGGAGGCCAACCCCCAATACCCCAGCGATATGCCGAACAGCGACGAATACCGCGAGGCCCGCACCGTCTCGCAGCCGCTTTCCGGCCCGCCGCAGATGGCGGCCACGGCGGGGGAGTATTTTTCCAGCTCGGTCAGCGCGCAGACGATCACACCGGCGGCCGCCAGCGCGTAAAACGCCAGCCGCTCCTTAGGCAGCCCCTTTATCATCGCTCTCCATTTTCAATTCGCCGATGTTGATGTCCGTTGGCTTCACCGGCGGGGATTCCGGTTCCCCTTCTTTTTTGATCTTCTTGATCAACCCCCGCGGTTCCCAATAGGGGGCCGTCTCGAAATACGAGAAAATCGCTTCTTCCTCGCCGCGTGTGGGCTGTTCGGCGTCTTCCGGCATGGGGGAACCGATGAGGATTTCCTGCGGAAGCAGCGCTTGCACCTGGCCGCTGCCGGCCCGGATGAACAGCGAGGCGGGTATCAGCAGCCGCTTGCCGGCTATCCGCAACAGCCCCCCGATTTCCACCATCACATAGCGGACTTCGCGCGCTTCCGGGTCATACAGCAGGTCCAGCACCGGCGCCACGGTTTTCCCCGTGCTGTCGATTACGTCGAAGCGCCGTATCCGCCACTCGAAGGGGAGGTTAACCTCGGTTTTAAACGCTCTGATCATGGTGGAATTGTATCATGTTTCGCGGCGCGCTTTGGGCCTCATGCCGCGGCCGGAAACTGGTATAATGAACGTCAATTTTTAAGGGAAACCGCAATGAGCAAACCGTGCATACTCCTGGTGGACGACAACCCGGACAACATATACCTGCTCGAGGTCATCCTCCAGTCACGCAACTTCACGACCTATTCCGCCGCAAACGGGCGCGAAGCGGTCGAAACGGTGCAGGCCAACCCCGGCATCGACCTGATACTGATGGACGTGATGATGCCGGAGATGGACGGCTTCGAGGCGAGCCGCCACATACGCAACCGCCCGGAAAGCGCCCACATCCCGATCATCATGATGACCGCCAAAAAGCGCGAGCTGGGCGACGTGGTGCGCGGGCTGGACGAAGGGGCGCTGGAATACCTCACCAAGCCGTTCGAGGAGGAGGAACTGCTGGCCCGCGTGCGCTCGATGCTGCGCATCAAGCGGCTGCACGATAACAACCGCGAACTGCTGGACAAGCTGCTCCGCCAGCAAAAGCTGATGGACATGGAACTGAAGACCGCCGAAAAAGTGCAGTACGCCATGCTTCCCGCGCCCGGCGCCCACCCCGCCAAGGACCGCATCACCGTGGAAACGCACTATCGCGCGGCCGCGTCCATCGGCGGCGATTTTTTCGACATCATGGAATACGGCCCCGGCAAGGTGGCCTTTCTCATCGCCGACGTTTCCGGCCACGGCCCATCGGCCGCGCTCGTCGTGGCGGTGCTCAAAACCATTCTCGCCAACGAGGCGTCCGTCCGCCCCTCCCCCGCCGAGATGATGACCCGCATCAATATGAAAATCATCGGCCTGATACCGGAGGATCACTACATCAGCGCGTTTTTCGCCGTGGCCGACCTTGACACCCGCACGCTCACGGGCTGCCGCGCGGGACATCCGTATCCGATGATTTTCTCGGCGCAACGGACGGAAATCGTTTCGCTGGATTCGCCGGGAACCATCCTTGGGATGTTCGCCGACGCGGTGTTCGGCGAAACCTCCGTGACGCTGGTTCCCGGCGACAAGTTGCTGCTCTACAGCGACGGCATATTCGAGGTGCCGGACAAAGCCGGCGAACTCTACGGCCTGCAACGGCTGCGGGAATTCGTCCAGGCCCACCGCGCCGATGACTGCCGCGCGCTGCTGGATACGCTGAACGCCGAGGTGGACGCCTTCTGGGACGGCGAGACGATACGCGACGACGTGGCCGCGCTGGCGGTGGAGTTCAAATAAACCCGGTGGCGGCGCGCGAACTTCCGCTGAAAGCGCTCGGCGTCCGCATCGGCCACGCAACGCTGGCGCGGCAAAAAACCGGCTGCACCGTGCTTTTGTTTGACGCCCCCGCCGTCTGCGGCGTTCAGGTGGCCGGCGGCGCTCCCGGCACGCGCGAGACCGACCTGCTCGACCCCGTCTGCCACGTCAACGAAGTCCACGCCATCCTCCTTACCGGCGGCAGCGCCTTCGGCCTTGCCGCGGCGGACGGCGTGATGCGTTTTTTGGCTGAACGGAAGATCGGCTTCGCCGTCGGTAATGACCGGGTGCCGATAGTTCCCGCCGCCGTCATCTACGACAGGGCCAACGGCGAAGCGGCCGCCCCCGCCGCCAAAGACGGCTACGCCGCGTGCAAAAAGGCGGCCTACGCCACGCGCAGCGGCGCCATCGGGGCGGGCTGCGGCGCACGCGTGGGAAAATTTTCCAGGAATTGCGCGCCGGACGCGGGCGGCATCGGCGTTATCGTGAAAAAATCGGGGGAGATAACCATCGCGGCGGTGATGGTGGTGAATGCCTTCGGCAACGTGATCGACCCGGCGACAGGGCATATCGTGGCGGGGGCAACCGATAAGAAGGGGAACAAAATCCCCTACGCCGGCGAAAAAACCTTTGGCTTCGCGGGGTCCAACACCGTCATCGGCGCGGTGATCACCGACGCGGCGTTGACAAAGGCGCAGGCCAAGCGGATTGCGATGGCGGCGCACGACGGGCTGGCCCGCACCGTCGTCCCCGCGCACACGATGTTCGACGGCGACACGATCTTCGCCGCCTCCACGGGAAAGAAGAAGGCGGACATCAACGCGCTCATCGCCGACGCCGCGCAAGTGACGGCGCTTGCCATCCTCTCCGCCGTCCGCCGGTAGCAAAAGGATACGCATGGCGTTCTTCAGGCAGGTGCGATTTTAATCGCACAATCGGCCCGCAAGGGCCGACATGGCGGGCGGGAAAATAAGGAGTGTTTTTGTGTGCGACAGGAGTGTCGCACCTATCTTTTATAAAATTTTTCCAAATCCCAGTCGGTGGCGACCTTGAGCGGTTTTCCCTGGCGGTCGGAGTACATCAGGAATTTTTTGTCGATGGCGTGGCGGAAAACGTCGAGCGTCACCCGCACATCCTGTATGCAGTAGTCGCGCACCAAGTCCATCTTGCCCTCTTTCACCCAGCGCAGCGATTGCAGGCCGTCGCCGCTCTTTCCCAGCCCCAGCGTGGCCTGCGCCACGCTGTCCAGCTTCACGCGGTGCTTCAGCTTTTTTTCCAGCTCTTCCAGAATGTCAAAGGTGGGGAGCGTTTGCTCCAGTTTTTCTTCGGTGTACCCCTTCAACACCCCGTAATCGAAGTTGCGCGAGTTGAAACCGACCACCAGATCGGCGCTTTTCAGCAACGCGATAAGCGCGGGAACGTCTTCTTCGTAGAAAACCTTGAACTGGCCGTCGGCGCTATCCCACGCCACGCCAACCGCCACCCGCATCAAGTGCTTGTTGTTCCATCCCCCCACCTCGTCGGCGGAAAGGCGGGTTTCCAGATCGAACACAACCGTCCGTTTTTGGGGCTTTTGCGGCTCCGGCGCGCGCGGTGCGGCGTTAAAATCAATTTCCATCTGCGACATCGTGTCCCCATATTACCCGAATTGGTGTTATCATTGGAAAAATATGAAACGCATCCTGCTGACGCTGCTTCTCCTGTTGGCCGCCATCCCCGTCCGCGCGGAAAACGCCCGCGAAGAGGCCAAAATCGGGGAATCCTACGACAAAATGATCCGGCAGGCGTTCGGCGTCGTGGAGAACGAAAAGCTGCAGCGGTATGTGCGCGAGATCGGCAAAAAGCTGCTGGTCAACATCGACGACCCCGAATTCCAGTTCCACTTCACCGTGCTGGACGACCCCGCCATCAACGCCTTCGCCGTGCCAGGGGGCTATGTTTATGTGACGCGCGGCATGTTGGCCTATGTGGATAACGAGGCGGAGCTGGCCGGCGTGATGGGGCACGAGGTGGGGCATGTGATCGGCCACCACAGCTACAAGCAGATGCAAAAAAGCCTGGGGGATACCCTGCTGGTATTCGCCGGCCTCGGGGCCAGCGTGGCGACCGGGCAGGGGGCCACCAACACCGTCGCCTGGGTGGCCGCCTCGCAGACCCTTTCGCAGCTCAACCGGCTCGGCTACGGCCGCGATCTGGAGATGCAGGCGGACGAATTCGGCCTTCTCTACTCATATGACGCGGGGTACGACCCGCGCCAGATGGTGAAGCTCTTCCGCACGCTCCAGTTCAAGGAGCGCGTTTCCGGGCAGGAATACCACGGCTTCGCCGCCACCCACCCCGATACCATCGAGCGCATCAGCAAGGTGGGCGAAAAGGGGGACATCATCTCCAACCGCGGGCAAAAGTTCCTGGCGGTGAAGCGGCAGGAATACCTCGACGCGGTCGAGGGGATGCCGTACGGCAAAGGGGACCGCAAAGCCGGCATCCCCGCGCCCTACACGCTTGTTATTTACACCCCCAAAAAAGGGGATACCTTCCGCGGCATCGCGCGGGAGGTTTCAAAGGACGAATCGCTCGCCTTTGACGTCGCGATAATGAACAACATGCGGGAAAACGACGCGGTGCCGGAAGACCACCGCCTGAAGGTGCCGGTGCCGCGCAAGCAGCTTTCGGAAGCGGAACGGCCGATGCCGCGCCCGGACACCCCCGAAAAAAGGGAATAATCCGGGTTAAGCCGGGCGCGGGAAAAGGGTATAATGCCGCTCTATGAAAACCGCCGAAGTCACCCTGCAAACCGCGCTTGACCACAAGCTGACCGCCGACGAATACGAACTGATCAAAAAACATCTGGGCCGCAACCCCAACCTGCTGGAGCTGGGCGTCTTCGCGGCGATGTGGAGCGAACACTGCTCGTACAAGAGCACGCGCGTGCATCTGCGCCGTTTCCCCACCACCGGCAAATACGTGGTGCAGGGGCCGGGCGAAAACGCGGGCGTCGTCGATATCGGCGAGGGGCTTACCGCCGTTTTCAAGATGGAAAGCCACAACCACCCCTCGTACATCGAACCGGTGCAGGGGGCGGCAACCGGCGTCGGCGGCATCCTGCGCGACGTTTTCACGATGGGCGCGCGCCCCGTCGCGTCGCTCGATTGCCTCCGCTTCGGCCACCCCTCGCACGAAAAAACCCGCTACCTCGTCGGCGGCGTCGTCCACGGCATTTCGCATTACGGCAACTGCATCGGCGTGCCGACCGTCGGCGGCGACACGCGCTTCCACGAGTGCTACAACGGCAACATACTGGTGAACGTTATGAACGTGGGCATCGCCCCGCGCGACAAGCTGTTTTTCGGCCATGCCTCCGGCGTGGGGAACAAGATCATCTACATCGGCAGCAAAACGGGGCGCGACGGCATACACGGCGCGGTGATGGCCTCGGACAGCTTCGGCGAAGAGAGCGAATCGAAACGCCCCACCGTGCAGGTGGGCGACCCCTTCACCGAAAAGCTGCTGCTGGAAGCCTGCCTCGAAATATTCGAAGCCGGCATTGTGGAAGGGATTCAGGATATGGGGGCCGCCGGGCTTACCTCCTCCTCCTTTGAAATGGCGTCGCGCGGCGGCAGCGGCATATCGCTGCACCTCGACCGCGTGCCGGCCCGCGAGGAGCGGATGCAGCCGTATGAATTCATGCTCTCCGAATCGCAGGAGCGGATGCTGGCGGTGGCGAAGCCCGAAAACGAACGGAAGATCATCGACATCCTGAAAAAATGGGATCTCGAAGCCGCCACCATCGGCGAAGTGGAAGCGGGGCACAAGAACGTGCGGCTCTACTTCCACGGCGAACTGGTGGCCGACATGCCGGTGTCGCCGGTGGTGGACGCCGCGCCGAAATACGAAAGGCCGATGCAAAAACCGGCCTACCTCGCGCAAACATCGGCATTTGATACCGCATCGGTGCCGCAACCGGCTAACTTGAACGAAACCTTTTACACGCTCGCCGGGTCGCTCAATCTTTGCGGAAAAAAATGGATCACCGAGCAGTACGATACGATGGTCGGCGTGAACACCGTCTTCGGCCCCGGCCACGACGCGGCGGTACTGCGCGTGCAGGGAACAAAGCGCGGGTTGGCCGTCTCGGCCGGATGCAACGAGCGCTACGTCTACCTCGATCCGTACGCCGGCGGCGCAATCGCGCTGGCGGAATGCGCCCGCAACGTCGCCTGCACCGGCGCGAAGCCGATAGGCGCCACCGACTGCCTCAACTTCGGCTCGCCGCTGAACCCCGAAATCATGTGGCAGTTCAGCCAGGCGGTCGACGGCATATCCGCCGCCTGCACGGCATTGGAAGCGCCGATAACCGGCGGCAACGTGAGCCTCTACAACCAGACCGGCGACGCGGCGATCTTCCCCACGCCGATGATCGGCGTGGTGGGCCTCTTTGAAAACGTCGAAAACGCCGTCCCCTCTTTCTTCCAGGACGCGGGGGACATCCTCCTGTTGCTGGGCGACGACTTGGGCGAAATCGGCGGCAGCGAATACCTCAAGACCATACACGGCCACGACGCGGGCCTGCCGCCCAAGCTCGACCTGAAAAAAGAAAAAGCCCTCATCGAGGCGTTGCAGGAACTGGCGAACAAAAAGCTGGTGAAAAGCGCGCATGACATCAGCGAAGGGGGCTTTGCCATCGCTCTGGCCGAGTGCTCGCTGCAAAAGAACCTCGGTTGCGCGGTGGATATCAAAACCCCGTTACGGCCCGATTTCGCGCTGTTTTCCGAATCGCAGTCACGCGTCATCCTGTCGGTCTCGCCGGAAAACCGGGATGCCGTGGCGGCGCTCGCCAAAAAGCGGGGAGTGCCGTGCGAGGTGATAGGCGTTACCGGCGGCAACGGCATCGCGGTCGTCATCAACGGCGCGCTGGCGCTTGACGCCGCCGTTGAACGGTTCGCCACCTTGCACGAAACTTCGTTTGAAAAAACACTTTTTCCCGGCTGATCCCGGTTACACATCTAACCCGGGGTAATTCGGTGAAGATAAATTTCCTCCCCTTGTTTTTACAAGGGGAGGATACAGGTGGGGTTGAACAAACCTCCCCTGTATCCCCTCCTTGCAAAGGAGGGGATGACTGAATGTATGACATCCGAAAAGTCTGATCCCAAGCCCGCGCGGCTCATTATCGACGGGCCGCGCGATGGCGCGGCCAACATGGCGGCGGACGAAGCGCTCTTTTACGCCGCGGCAAACCTTCCGTACGCGGCGACGCTCCGGTTGTACTCGTGGAATCCTCCCACCCTCTCGCTGGGGCGGCGGCAAAAGCTGGAAGAGGTGAATGCCGAAAAATGCCGTGCGCTGGGAATCGACGTGGTGAAGCGGATAGGCGGCGGCGCGGCGGTCTATCACGGCGACGAGATCACCTACTGCTTCGTCAGCCGCAACGACCTGTTGCCTATCCCAACGGGGGAACAGTGGCACGCCGCCTTTTCCCTTTTTCTGGAAAAGCTCGGCCTGATGCCCGACGCGGGAAAAGCCAAAAGCCGGGTTTCCCACGACGGCAACGCCTGCTTCGCCTGCGCGGCGGAGGACGAGCCGACTGTCGGCGGCGGAAAAAAGTTCGTCGGCAGCGCGCGGCGAAAATCGAAAGCTGTTTTTTTGCAGCACGGCTCGATACTGCTCTCGCCCCAGCCCGATTTTTTGTGCGAACTGGTGACGGGCGCGGAAACCGACGCCTCCATCGGCCTCAAAACGTTGCTCCCTTCCCTCACGCGCGAAACGGCGCACGCCGCCCTCATCGCCGCCATTGAAGAAACCTTCTCCCTCCGCTTCCCCCCCGCTTAACCCCTCCCTTCCCCAGGTGGGACGGACACTCCTGTCCGTCTTCGGCCCAAAGGGCCGATCAACTTTTTTTGGCGCTGGCACGCCAACGCGGACAGGAGTGTCCGCGCCACCAAAGCAGGATCGGCCCGGTGGGCCGTTTGTGCGAATGAATTCGCACCTACCTGAAGAACGCCACGCCACCTATGAAATAGGCGGCAAGCGGGTATAATCGCGGGAATGCATATAGATAACGCGGTCAAGACCGTATCCCGCAACGTCATCATCAACGTGGCGGGGGCGTTCTGGCAGTTTGTCCTCATCATCATCGGCACGCGCCTTGTTCTCCAGCAGATGGGGGCCGATTCCTTCGGCATCCTCGCGCTGGTCGGGGGCACGGCGGGATACTTCCTCTACCTCGATATCGGCATCGGCGAAACGGTCATCAAGAAGGTGAGCGAGACGCGGGACGCGGAAAAACTTTCGCGCACGGTGAGCACGCTTTTCTTCTTCGCCGCCGGGTTCGGGCTGCTGTTGGCGCTGCTCACGGCCCTTTTCGCGCTCTTCGGCGTTCCGGCGCTCTTCTCTTTCGCGCCGCCGCTGATGCAAAGCGCCGTCCGGATGTTTCTGGTGATCGCGGCGGGACTCTGGCTGCTTTATCCGGTTTCGATGTTCGCCAAGGTTTTCGTGGGGCTGAACCGGCTGGACGTGTACAACGCGCAGCGGGTGATATTCCAGACGCTCATCCTTGTGATGATTCTCGCGGCGCTCCGCTGGCGCAACAGCGCCGAGGCGGCGGTGGCGGCGATCACGCTGGGGGGGCTGCTCTGGAAAACCGCCGCCTGGTTCACCTTGCGCAGGATGTACCCGCAAATAGAAATCAGCCGCCGCCATTTCGACCCCGCGCTGTTGCGCGGCCTTTTGCGCTACAAGGCCGCCGCCACCGCCAGCCAGGCGGCGGGCCACACCGTCTACCAGTGCGACATCTACATGATCGGCATTCTGCTGGACCCGGCCAGCGTGGCGCTTTATTCCATCGCCAACACCATCGCCATGAAGCTCACCGAGGTGGCCGGCGTGCTGGGCACCGCCGCGTTCCCGATGATATCCGGCTTTCACGGCGCGAACATGGGGGATACGGTGCGTAAGAGCTTCAAGCTGGGCACCAAACTGATGGCGCTTGCCCTGATGCCGCTGGTGGTCTTCCTTTTCGTTTATGCCGAGCCGGTGATTACGCTGTGGGTCGGCCCGGCGTTTTTGCCGGCCGCGCTGGCGCTCAAGTGGCTGCTCGCCGCGTGGTTCATCAACGCCGCCAGCGTGATAACCTCGCTGACGGTGAAAGCGGTGGACCGCCCCGGCTTGGAGGCGCGCATCGGCGTGGCGGTGGCGGCGGCGAACGTGGCGCTGGATTATTTCTTCATCGTCAAATACGGTTTTGTGGGAGCGGTCTACGCCACCTTTATCACGCAGTTGATCGGGTTCATCGCCATAAACGCCGCCGTATGCCGCCACCTCGGGTTGCCGCCGCTCCCGTTTCTGATGCGCCTGCTCGGCACCGCCGCGCTGGGAGCGCTTTTCGGCATTGTGTATCTGCCGCCGCTGCCGCCGTGGCTGTTTATTGTGCCGCTTGCGCTGCACACGGCGCTTTTCCTCGCGGCGGGTTATTGGCTGGTGCTGGACGCGGAAGAGCGGATGATCATGGGTAACATGCTCCGCATCGTGCGGGGCCGCGCCGCCAGTCAGTAACGCGGAGAGGCACGGAAATCATTCGGCGAACATTCTTGTTTTCTTCGGAAACAACCACAGGATGAATCCTGTGGTACCAAGCGCGCCGCGGGTTAGTGGGTGCGGGTGATGATGTAGTCGGCGAGGCCCGCCAGCGCTTCCTGATAGGGGCCGCCGGGGAACAGTTCCAGTTCCGCCAGTGCGTTTTCCGCATAGTGTTCGGCCATCCGGGCGGCATGGCCGATGCCGCCGTACTTGTTGATGATCTCCAATATCCGCGGCATCCGCTGGCGGGTGAGTTCTTCGTTTTTAATGGTCTCGCGCAGGAACGTCTTTTCGGCGTCGCCGGCGTTGCGCCACGCGTGGATCATCGGCAGGGTCACATGCCCCTCGGCCAAATCCTGCCCCGCGGGCTTGCCGAGCGTCCGCTGATCCGAGGTGAAGTCGAGCAGGTCGTCCACCAACTGGAAGGCGATGCCGATGTTCTTGCCGAACGACGCGAGCGCGCGGCGCTGCTCCGGGGTGGCGTGGCCCAGCCAGCCGCCGATTTCGCAGCAGGCGGTGATCAGCGCGCCGGTCTTGCGGTAGACCACGTCGAGGTATTGCTCCTCGGTTATTTCAATGTTGCCGATATACACCAATTGCAGCACTTCCCCCTCGGCCAGGCTGCGGGTCGCGTCGCTGACGGTGCGGATAATCTCCTTCGAGCTGTTGGCCGCCATGAGCGAGAACGATTTGGCGAAGAGGTAGTCCCCCACCAGCACGGATACCGAATTGCCGAATTTGGCGTTGGCGCTCTGCAAGCCGCGGCGGGTGCCGGAATCGTCCACCACGTCGTCGTGCAGGAGTGTGGCGGCGTGGATGTATTCCACCACGGTGGAATGAATCACCGCCCTGTCGCCGCTTTCCGCGCCGCAGAGGTACGAGGAAAGGAGCACCAGCATCGGGCGCAACCGCTTGCCGCCGCCGTTGGTGAGATAGTCGCTCACCAGCGGGATCATGGCGACATCCGACTGGTAATGGCGCCGGATCGCCTCTTCCACCGCTTTCAGGTCGGCTCCCAGCAGCTGCTGAATACCCCCCATCGCCATTTTGCGCGGTACAACGGCCTTATGGTCTATCGGCAACGGTATTTCCTCCACACGATGCGTCCGGTTGCGGTCTAACTTGTGTCCGTGGCTATTATCGTTTTCAGCGGCGGCTATTGTCAAGGCGTCTCCCCCGGGGGCTGGCCGGAAGGATCCATCTCCTTGACCATAAAGCCAAACCGGGCGAAGTAATAGGTCATCACGGAGCTTATGTACTTCCGGTTGACCGAGTAGAGGATTTCTTTCCCCTGCCGGCGGGTTTTCACGATCCCCCCCTTTTTGAGCACGGACAGGTGATGGCTCACGGAGGGCTGTTTCATCGCAAAGTGGGCGCAGATCGCGGTCACGTT